>DATGLO010000086.1:0-13607 GCA_035294105.1 Allostellaceae bacterium | reverse complement strand
TGAAGCAAATCGTGGATGGTCGCGAAGTTACCCTCCGACTTGCTCATCTTGCGGCCTTCGACCTGGAGGAAGCCGTTGTGCATCCAGACATTGGCCATGACCGGCGTGCCGTGGGCGCAGCGCGACTGGGCGATCTCGTTCTCGTGGTGCGGAAAGATCAGGTCGAGACCGCCGCCATGGATGTCGAAGGTCTCGCCGAGATAGCGGCCGCTCATCGCCGAGCATTCGATATGCCAGCCCGGCCGCCCGCGGCCCCAAGGCGAATCCCAGCCCGGCAGGTCGTCGGGCGACGGCTTCCACAGCACGAAATCGGCGGGATCGCGCTTATAGGGCGCGACCTCGACCCGCGCGCCGGCGATCATCTCGTCGCGATTGCGATGGGAAAGCTTGCCGTAGCTTTGATCTTTCGCCACGTCGAAGAGCACGTGATGCTCGGCCTCATAGGCATAGCCGCCCGCAATGAGCCGCTCGATCATCGCGATCATCTGCGCGATATGCTCGGTCGCGCGCGGCTCGACATCGGGCGGCAGGCATAGAAGCGCCGCGACGTCGTCGTGAAAGACCTTCGCCGTGCGCTCGGTCAGGTCGCGGATGCTTTCGCCGTTCGCCTTGGCGGCGGCGTTGATCTTGTCGTCGACATCGGTGATGTTGCGCACGTACTTGACGTGAGCATCGCCGTAGAGATGACGCAACAGCCGGTAAAGCACGTCGAACACGATCACCGGCCGCGCATTGCCGATATGCGCAAGGTCGTAGACCGTCGGTCCGCAGACATACATGCGCACGTTCGCCGGATCGAGCGGTGCGAATTCTTCCTTCTTGCGCGTTAGCGTATTGTGGAGCGAAAGAGCCACGTGTTTCCTTTACGCCATGGCCGGGCTCGGCCCGGCCATCCACGATTTCTGACGGAAAAATACACACGTGGATGCCGGGAACAAGTCCGGGCATGACGATTTCTTGGTTTTCTGCCGTCATCTACTATCCTGACAGGCGTTTGGCGCTTGGAGGAGATCGCCCATGTTGCTCGCGACGAAAAGGCCGGCCGCCGCTGCGGCCCAGAGCGGCCCGATCGAGGTCATCCAGCGCGGCGCCACGATCGGCGCCGAGATCAAGGGCATCGATTTCTCGAAGGCAGTGGACACCGTGACCGCCGCCGCGATCCACGACGCGCTGATGCGCTATTCCGTCGTCTATTTCCGCGATGCGGCAATGACGCCCGCGCAGCACGTCGCTTTCGGCAAGCTCTTCGGCGAACTCACCATCCATCCCTTCGTGCCGCATCTCGAGGAGTTCCCCGAGGTCATCGTGCTCGACAACCACGAAGACAACCCGGTGTTCTCGACCGATCACTGGCATTCGGACGAGACGTTTCGCGTGGCGCCGCCGATGGGCTCGATCCTGCGCTGCCTCGCCATGCCCGCGACCGGTGGCGAGACGCTGTGGTGCGACATGGTCGCGGCCTACGAAGCGCTGTCAGACAAGATGCAGCATTTCCTCTCGGGGCTCGAAGCGATCCACGATTTTCAGAACTTCCGGCACAAATTCGATCATCTGCCGCCGCGCGAGCGGCACGCGAAGCTTGCCGAGATGGAAGAAGAGCTGCCGAACCCTGCGCATCCGCTCGTCCGCACCCATCCGGTGACCAAGCGCAAGGCGCTGTTCGTCAACGAACAGTTCACCATCGGCATCAAAGGCATGCGCGACGACGAAAGCCGCGCGCTGCTGGACTTCCTCTTCGCCCAGGCGCGCATTCCGGAATTCCAATTCCGCTTCCACTGGGAAGTGAACTCGATGGTGTTCTGGGACAACGCGCCGCTACAGCATTACGCCGCCAACGACTATTACCCGCAGCGCCGCACCATGCATCGCGTGACCATCAAGGGCGAGCGGCCGTTTTGATACCGCGTCATTTGCGAGGAGCTTCGCTCGCAATGACAACGGCAAGGACTCAAGCTTTCGCGTAAGAGTCTCTAAGCCCGATGGTGCGGTTGAAGACGAGCTTGCCGGGTGCGCTGTCGGGATCGGCGGCGAAATAGCCCTGACGCTCGAACTGGATCGCTTCCCCCACTTTTGCCCCGCCAAGCGACGGCTCGAGCCGCGCGCCTTGGAGCACTTCGAGCGAGTTCGGATTGAGATCGGCCATGAAATCGCCGCCATTCGCGGCGCCGGGATCGGGTCGCGTGAAAAGCGGATTGTAAAGACGCATTTCCGCGGGCAGCGCTTTCGCCGCATCGACCCAATGGATCGTCGCTTTGACCTTGCGGCCGTCGGGGGCGTTGCCGCCGCGCGTTGCCGGGTCATAGGTGCAGCGCAGCTCGATCACCTCGCCCGCCGTGTCCTTCACCGCCTCGCGGCAGGTGATGAAATAGGCATAGCGCAGCCGCACCTCGGCGCCGGGCGAGAGGCGAAAGAATTTCTTCGGCGGGTTCTCCATGAAATCGTCGCGCTCGATATAGATTTCGCGGCCGAAGGGGATACGGCGCGTGCCCGCGGCTGGATCGTCGGGATGATTGACCGCTTCGAGCTCTTCGCCGGGTCCGTCGTAATTCTCGATCACGACCTTCAAGGGCTTCAGCACCGCCATGCGGCGCTCAGCCACGCGATTGAGATGATCGCGGATCGCGTGCTCATACATCTGAATATCGACGGTCGAGTTGGCGCGGGCGACGCCGACCATCTTGATGAAATCGCGGATCGCGCCGGGCGGCACGCCGCGGCGCCGCAACCCGGCAAGCGTCGGCATGCGCGGATCGTCCCAGCCGGAGACGCGCTTCTCGTCGACCAGCCGCGTCAGGAAGCGCTTGGAAAGAACCGTATAGCCGATATTGAGCCGCGCCGATTCATACTGCCGCGGCCGTGACGGCACCGGCAGATTCTCGATGAACCAATCGTAGAGCGGCCGGTGATCCTCGAACTCCAGCGTGCAGAGCGAATGGGTGACGCCCTCGATCGCGTCCGACTGGCCATGCGCGAAATCGTAATTCGGATAGATGCACCATTTCTTGCCGGTGCGCGGATGCTCCTCGTGGAGGATGCGATACATCACCGGATCGCGCAGATTGATGTTGCCCGAGCCCATGTCGATCTTGGCGCGCAGCACGCGCGCGCCGTTCGGAAATTCCCCCGCGCGCATGCGGCGGAAGAGATCGAGATTTTCCTCGACCGAGCGATTGCGATAAGGGCTTTCCTTGCCCGGCGTCTTGAAGTCGCCGCGGTTCTTCGCCAGCTCTTCCGGCGTCTGATCGTCGACATAGGCCTTGCCGGCTTTGATCAGATATTCCGCCCATTCATAAAGCTGCTCGAAATAATCCGAGGCGTGGAAAAGATTCTTGCCCCAGTCGTAGCCGAGCCAATGCACGTCGCGCTGGATCGAATCGATGAATTCCTGCTCTTCTTTCGCGGGATTGGTGTCGTCGAAGCGCAGGTTGCAATGGCCGCCGAATTCCTCGGCGATGCCGAAATCGATCGCGATCGCCTTGGCATGGCCGATATGGAGATAGCCATTGGGTTCGGGTGGAAAGCGCGTGACGACGGTCTTCACCTTGCCCGCGGCCACATCGGACGCGACGATATCGCGAATGAAATCTCGGCCGGCATCGCTTGCCGGCGCGCTTGGCTTATCGCTCATGCGCCGCCGCCATTCGCTGGCGACGGCGCGGGCGCGCGCGGCGTCTCGCCCGGCTCGGCGACCTCGCGCGGCACCGTCCCCGACGCCTGAAAGGCGTTGGTGATCGGATAGCGGCGGTCGCGGCCGAAAGCGCGCGAGGTGATCTTTACGCCCGGCGGCGCCTGGCGCCGCTTATATTCGGCGCGATCGAGCATCCGCCACACCATGCGCACCGTCTCTTCGGGATGGCCGCGCGCGACGATCGCCTCGACCGGCATCTCGTGCTCGATGAGGCATTGCAGGATGTCGTCGAGCACCTCGTAAGGCGGCAAGGTGTCCTGATCGGTCTGGTTGTGTTTCAGCTCGGCCGACGGCGGCTTGGTGATGACGCGCTCGGGCATCACTGGCCCCATCGGACCATGCATGCCGGGCAAGTGTCGCGTGTTACGCCAGCGCGACAACTCGAACACCGTGACCTTGTAGACATCCTTCAACACCGAATAGCCGCCGCACATGTCGCCATAGAGCGTCGCATAGCCGGCCGACATCTCGGATTTGTTGCCGGTCGAGAGAACCATCCAGCCGAATTTGTTGGAAAGCGCCATCAAGGTGACGCCGCGCGCGCGCGACTGGATGTTCTCTTCGGTGATGTCGGCCTCCCGGCCTTCAAAGCTCGGCGCCAGCATGGCGCGATAGGCTTCCATCGCCGGGCCGATATTGATCTCGCGCAATTCGCATTCGAGGAATTCGGCGACAGCGGCCGCGTCTTCGAGCGACTCTTTCGACGTGTAGGGCGACGGCATCATCACGCAATGGACGCGATCGGCGCCGAGCGCATCGACCGCGACCGCGGCGGAGAGCGCGGAATCGATGCCGCCGGAGAGGCCGAGCACGACGCCGGGGAACTTGTTCTTGCGCACGTAATCGCTGAGGCCGAGCACCATCGCCTGATAGATCGAGCTGAGCCGATCGCCGCGCTCGGTGACGATGCCCTTCTCGACCGTCCAGCCGTTGCCGTCGCGCCGCCAGCGCGTCGGCATCAGCGCGTTCTTCCATTCCGGCGCCTGGACGCGCAGCTCGCCGTCCGCGGCGAGCGCAAAGGACGCGCCGTCGAAGACCAGCTCGTCCTGACCGCCGACCTGATTGACATAGAGCAGCGGCAGGCCGGTTTCCTTGACGCGGTCCCGCGCGAGATCGAGGCGTTGCTGATGCTTCATTGCCTCGAAGGGCGAGCCGTTGATGACGATGAGCAGCTCGGCGCCCGATTCCTGCAAGCATTCGCAAGCATCGACCGACCACATGTCCTCGCACACCATCAGGCCGAGCCGCACGCCTTTGAGCACGACCGGCCCCGGCGCCGGCCCCGCCGCAAAGACGCGCTTCTCGTCGAAGACGCCGTAATTCGGCAGATCGTGCTTGAAACGCAGCGCTGCGACCTTGCCGCCTTCGATCAGCGCCGCCGCGTTATAGAGCTTGCCGTCCTGGCGCCAGGGCGTGCCCAGAAGCACCGCCGGCCCGTCTTTGGTCGCTTGCGCGAACTCGGCGACGGCGGCCTGGCACGCGGCGATGAAAGCCGGCTTCAGCACCAGATCTTCGGGCGGATAGCCGGCGACGAACAGCTCCGACGCCACGACGAGATCGGCGTCAGCATGTTTTGCTTCGCGCCATGCGTCCATGAGCCGGCCGAGATTGCCGGCGATGTCGCCGACGGTCGGATCGAGCTGGGCGATGGAGATCGACAACGAATCGGTCATGATCGCTGACTAAGACTGGGTACCTGGCCGCGACAAGTCAATCTTCCGGCAGAACCGCAACGCCGAGCGAGACGGCAGCCTTGCGCAATTCCCTGTCCAGCGATGCCAGCGGCAAGCGGGTTCGACTCGCTAGATCCAAGTAAGCCGCATCATACAAAGTGAGGCGGAAACGCTCAGCCAAAGAAAAAATCCCCGCCCAGGCGCGGTCATAGGTCTCGCGATCGACATCGATTTGCAGTTCCCCAAGCGCTGCAATCGCACGTATGCGGGCGGAGGGCGCAATGCGACCCCGGCGTTCGGCCATCAACAATGCGTTGCCCACCTCGATGCGCCAAAGGTCCGGCACGGCGGCTCCGCCGGAAGCCGCGAGATCGAGGATGGAGAGGCTCGAGGAGCTGGTTTCATCGGAAACGAACCATGAGACCGTTATCGAACCATCAAGGACGAGAATCGGCACTACCGCTTGCCCTCATCGCGATAGCGTTTCCATTCCTCCCAGTCGAACAGACCGAGATTCAGCTCTTTTGCCAAGGCCCGGATATCCCGCGCCGCAGCGCGCGCCCGTTCGACATCTCTCCCCCCTTTGATCGGGACGAGCTTGGCGACCGGCTTACCGCGGCGGGTTATCACAATTTCCTCGCCGTTTTCTGCCCTTTCGAGCAAATCGGAAAGTCGATTTTTTGCTTCAAAAGCACCGACTTGCATGCGAACAATCCAGCTAGATGATCAGCTAGCTTATCGCTCGAAGGAGGGAAGTGCAAGCGGCCGCCGCCTTGCCGCCACTATTCTTTGTCCACGAGCACACTTTCGCGGACGTCTTCTTCGATCAGTTGCCAGATGTGGTCGACATAGCGCACGAATTCCGGCGTCCGCTTCAAGGCGAGCGCCCGCGGCCGCGGCAGCTCGACCGGCACGATTTCGCGGACACGGCCGGGCCGGCGCGCGAAGACGAAGACGCGATCGGAGAGGAACACGGCTTCGTCGATCTGGTGGGTCACGAAGAGCACGGTCTTGCGCCCCTGCTCCCAGATGCGAGTCAATTCGGTCTGCATGATCTCGCGCGTCTGCGCATCGAGCGCGGCGAAAGGCTCGTCCATCAAGAGGAGCTTGGGATCGACGGCAAGCGCGCGCGCGAGGTTGACGCGCTGGCGCATGCCGCCCGAGAGTTGGCGCGGGAAATAATCCTCGAAGCCGCCGAGGCCGACGAGCTTCAGGAGATCGACCGTGCGTTGCCGCGCGCCGGCATCGGCGGCGCCCGCGACCTCGGGGCCGATCAACGCATTCGCCAGCACCGTACGCCACGGCAGGAGATTGTCGGTCTGAAAGACGAAGCCGCGATCAATGCCCGGCTTCACGACCGCGTCGCCGTCGATCCGCACCTCGCCGCCGGTCAAGGTCTCAAGCCCGGCGACGATGCGCAGGAAGGTCGTCTTGCCGCAGCCTGACGGCCCGACGATCGAGATGAATTCGCCGTCGGCGATCTGGAGATTGATGTCGCTCAGGGCCTGAAGCGGGCCGAAATGCTTGTCGAGGCCGGAGACGGTGAGTTTCGGGATCGCCACGTCAATCGCTCCGCCACGGCACGAGCCGCTTCTCGAGCCAAGAGAAGCCGGCGGTCATCGCGATGCCGGCGCCCGCGAGGATGACGACGGCGGCAAAAAGATTAGGCATGTTGAAGCTGTCGGCGGATGCGCTGATGAGCTGGCCCAAGCCGGCGCGCGAGCCGAAGAGCTCGGCGACGACGACGCCGATGAGGCCGCGGCCGATGCCGAGCCTTAAGCCCGCGAGAACGAACGGCATCGCCGACGGCAGCGAAATCTTCCAGAAGATCTGGTTGCGGCTCGCGCCGAAGCTTTTCAGCATCTCGATGAGGCGCGGGCTGGTCTGCCGCAAGCCGACCTCGGTATTGATGATGACGATGAAGATCACCAGCGTGATCACCACCAGCACCTTCGACCAGATGCCGATGCCGAGCCACAGAAGGAACAGCGGCGCCAGCGCGATGGTCGGCGTCGCGTAGAAGCCCGAAATCCACGGCTGGAGAATGGTCTTGGCGCGCTCGCTCTCGGCCATCAGCAAGCCGATGGCGATGCCGAGGATGCTGGCGATGACATAGCCGATGATGAATTCGACGCCGCTGATATAGATGTGCTTCCACAGCTCGCCCGTCGCGGCGAGCCTCCAGACCGCGTAGATGATCTGCGACGGCGAGGCAAGAAACAGCGCGTTGTTGACGCCGAAGCGGCTGATCACTTCCCAGATCAGCAGCCCGCCGACGATCGAACCGGTGGCGGTCCAGAAATGACCGTGGCGTTCGCGATTCACTCCGAGAGCTCCGTGAGGCCCGGCATGGCGAGGTCTTTGGCCGTGATCGGGTTGGCGACGTCGCCCGAGGCGCGCATCACCGCAATCAGCGCATCGAGCCCCTTTTGCGAGACTTTGCTGTCCGGCGCGAAGTACTCGATCTTGCGCAGGAAATCGAGGCTCTGCGTCGCTTCGCCCTGGTCGATCTTGAAATGCTGCATGCCCATCTTGATGAGCGCGTCGCGATTGCCCGGCGTATAGAACCAGGCCGCGCTCTCATCGAGCGCCGCGAGCAGACGCTTCGCCGCATCCATATGCGCCTGCGCCCAGTCCCGGCGCACCTCGAGCCCGGTGAAGGGATAATCCTTCACGTAATCGTAGACGAGGCCGAGATTCTTGAAGCCTTGTGCCTCGGCGAGAAAGTTGAACGGCGGCAGCACCATTGTCGCGTCGACCGTGCCCGATTTCAGCGCCGCGAAACGCCCGGCCGTCGCGCCGATCACGGTGATGTCGACATCGCCTTTCTTGAGACCGTTCGCCGCGGCCATACGATCCCAGTAGATCGCGGTGATATCGACGAGGCCGCCGAGGACCAGGGTCTTGCCTTTGAGGTCCTTGATCGAGGCGATCGTCGGCTTGGCTTCGAGCGCGTAAGGGCTGTTGAGCCCGATGATGCGCGCAATCGCAATGTTCTTCGCGCCCTTGTCGACGGCATGGATCGGCTCCGCTGTGCCGGTGGTCGCGACCACATCGAGCGAGCCGGCGGTCAGCTGCTGCAAGATGCCGGGCGCGGTCGGCGCGAAGATGATGTCGAGATCGATGCCGTGCTTGGCGAAGAAGCCTTCATCGAAGCCCACGTAATAAAGCCACATCGTCGCGGTCGGGCCCCCGACCGCGCCGGCTTCGATCTTGTCGGCGGCGCGCGCCAGCGGCGCCAGTAACGACAATGCGGCGGCGATCAGCGACGCGCGTAGCCAGGTTCTTCTCATGCTCTCCTCCCGAAACCGCTCGAACAACGCATTACCTTTTTAATCGTCGCCCCGGCGAAAGCCGGGGTCCAGGGATACAGCACGTCGCTTGCCCCGGATTCCCGCTTTCGCGGGAATGACGAAAAGGAATCGAGACTTACTGCCTCACATCTGTGCCTTATACGCGGCGATGATTTCGCTGCCCGTCGCCAGCCACACATCCTTGTGTCCCGTGATATAGGCGAGCGCCTGATCGAGCGCGTGGATGCGGAACGGCTTGCCGGTCAGATACGGATGGAGGCAGATCGCCATCGCCCGGCCCGAGCGCGCGCCTTCGGCATAGAGCGTGTCGAACTGGCGGCAGATCATGTCGCGGAACTCTTCCGGCGTGCGCATCTGGCGCTCGAAGGCCGGGATGTCGTTGATGTCCTGGCTGTAGGGGATCGAGAAGATCTTTTCCCCGTTCTCCAACGTCATGACATAGGGCTGATCGTCGTTCACCCAATCGCAGACATACTCGACGCCTGCATCGGCGAGGATGTCGAGCGAATTCCAGGTCTCTTGCAGGCCCGAGCCGAGCCAGCCCTTCGGCCGCTTGCCGGCAACGCGCGCGATGGTGTCGAGCGCCTCTTTGATCACGCCGGGCTCCTCGCCTTCCGCGAGATCGATCAGCCGGGTGCAATTGGTCTTGTTATGGCCCATCCATTCCCATTGCCGCTTGTTGCCCTCGGCGATGATGACGGGGTGATGGAGGCAGACATCGCTGTTGAGCGCGACGGTGGCGCGGATGCCGTAGCGGTCGAGCACGTCCATAAAGCGGAAAACGCCGATGCGATTGCCGTAGTCGCGCATCGCCCAGGCGGCGACATCGGGCATCTTCCCCGTGGTGCTGGCGGGAATGCGCACGTCGAGGTGGAAGTATTCGATGTTAGGAATGACCCAGAGCGCGAGCCGCGCCCCGTTCGGCCATTCGATCTTCTTGCGGTTAATGATCGGCGAGTATTCGAACGGGCCGTAGGTGCGCGGTTTCATGGCGGCGCTCCTACTCCGCCGCCTTGCGCGGCTGCTTCTCGAGCGCGGCGACGACCTCGTCGACATGCATCACGTCCGCGTATTTGTGATGCAGGTCGAAGAGATTGACCTTGTGCGAGAGCACGACGCGGTCGAAACAGCATTCCTCGACCAGCACGACATGGAATCCCGCCGAGAAGGCATCGACCGCCGAGGCGCGCACGCAGCCCGAGGTGGTCTCGCCGCACATCACGACGGTATGGATGCCGAGCTGGATGAGATGCGCCGTCAGCGGCGTGCCGAAAAAGGCGCTCGCCCGCTGCTTGGTGATGACGACGTCGCCGGGCTGCGGCGCGAATTCGGGGCGAATGCGGAAGCCTTCGGGATCGGGCGGGCCGCGGCGCTGCGTTGCGCGGACGAAGCCGGGCTTGCTTTCGGGCCGCGTATCGCCGGTCGAGTAGAAGACCGGCAGCCCCGCGGCCCTCGCCGCGGCAAACAATCGCTGCGTCGGCGGGATCGCCGCGAAAGCGTTCTCGCCGCAGCTCATCGGGTGTTGCGCGACGAGATCGACGACCGGCTTGTTGCCGCCGCGATAGACCTGCTCGTAGAGGTCGATCGCGACCAGCGCCGCCGGCGCGCCGATATAGGTCTCGCGCTTGAAGGTGGAATAAATTTTAAGATCGCCGGCCGGAACGACATCCTGCCAGCAATGGTCCTCGAATTTATCGACCATGACGCACCTCCCTGATCGGCTGAGTTTTCGCCCATTTGGCGGCGCGTGGCAAGCGAGGCGCGCAAGCCCTATCCTCCCCTGCCATGAACGATACGCGGCTGCACCTCTTCGATGAGCGCGCGCTCGACGAGCTTGTCCTTCGCGCCCGCGCCGCGCCGCGGCGGCGGCAGAATTTCAACCTCCATCCCGCGCTCGACGATCCGATCCAGCGTCTGCTCAATGCCGGCGAGCCCGACACTTATGTGCGGCCGCATCGCCACCGCCCCGGCCGGTGGGAGTTGGTCGCGGTGCTGCGTGGGCAGATCGACACGCTGCTGTTCGACGATACCGGCGCGGTGACCGCGCGTTATGCGCTAACAGTTGGCAACTGCATCGAAGTGCCGGGCGCGGCCTGGCACAGCTTCGTCTTCGCGCTGCCCGGCACGATCGCGCTCGAGATCAAGCCGGGCCCTTATGATGCGCAGCTCGACAAGGAATTCGCCGCCTGGGCGCCGGTGGAAGACGCCGCTGACGCGGCCGCTTGCGCGCGCTGGATCGCGACGGCGCAGGTTGGCGCGCGCTGGGGCTGCTAGAGCCTACTGCGCCGCAAGCTGCGTCTTGCCGGTATAGACCAAGCCCGCGATCGCGGCGCGGCCTTGCGCCGGATCGACCACTTCCAGATCGCCATGGCCCGTCAGCCAGTCGAAAGCGATCGAGCAGCGCACGTATTTTTCGTCGCCGGCGGCAACCGCGACATCGAGCGTGTCGCCCAAAACGCTGGCGCGATAGGTGCCCGGCGGTACGTCGACCGCCGCGACGCCGTTCGGCGCGCAACTGGCGACCGGTCGGCCGTTGAGATCGATCGCCGGCTGCCGCGCCATGCCGAAGAAGAGTTGGTCGCGATAGAAATAGATGCGCCCCGCGCCCGCGGTGAGCGGGAGTCCGTTATGGGCGGCATCGCCGAATTTCTCGCCGGTCACGCAGGCCGACAGTAGGATAGAGATCGCCGCCAACAAACCGAGCCGCAGGAAATTCATCACCACCCTCCTTCAACCGGCAAAACTAACGCCGCTCCGCCTCCTCCGCCTTCTTCACCAGCGCCTCGGCGATGTGCTTCGCGTCGGCGGTGCTCATCTGCAACACGATATGCGCGTCCTCGCCCGGCAGGTCGACGCGCAGCAGCACGTCGCGTTCGGGCTCGGGGGTCACCGCGAAGGCGAAGAAATCGGGCGTGACCTTCGACCAGGTTTGATGCGGGCCTTCATGGGGCATGGCGCGTGTCTCTTTCTTCACTGAATTTCTTCAACAGGAATTCGCGGCCGAGCTTCACCATCGGCCGGCCGTCATAGGCGATGATGTCGGCGGTGGCGTAGGTCTCGCTCCAGAGCTCGGGCAAATAGGAGCCGGTGCCGACGACATCGATCGGCGCCGCCGCGGCGGCCATCATCTTGCATTTCTCCGGCCCGAAGCCCGAGCTCGCGACGATCTTCACCTTCGCGAAGCCGGCCGCGTCGAGCGCCTCGCGCAGGCGCCAGATCGCGGCCGCCGAGACGCCGGTGCCAGTAAGGTGGCGCAGCTCGGCCTCGGTGCGATAGCTGCGGATCGCCTCGGGCGCATGGCGCTCGAGCACGGCATAGGAGCTTTGCCGATCGAGCCCTTCGGCATAGCGCCCGCCATGCGTGTCGAGGCGGAAAGACAGCTTGCCGGCCGCGGCGAGATCGGGAAAACGGCGGCAAACCTCGAGCGCGTCGCTGATCTCGCGGCCGAAATAATCGCTGAGCACGGTCATCGGCTCGTTCGGGTAGGTCGCGTGATACATCTCGGCGGCGCGCAGGGTCGAGCCGGCATATCCGATCAAAGCATGCGGCATCGTGCCGAGGCCCTTCGCCTGGCCGAAGTAATGCGCCGTCGCGTCGGTGGCGTTGCCGATGAAGCCGACCGCGCCGCAATCGCGCTGCGCCGCCGCCGAGCCGACCGCGCAGGCATAAGCCATCATCTCCGCCATTTCGGCGCCGGCACAATGCCGCGCATCCATCGCGAGGAACGCGGCTTTGGGCAAATCGCAGCACATCGCATAGGCGTTGTAGGCAGCGACGCAAGCCGGCCCGAGCTTTTGCAGATAGATGGTCTCGAGATCGACGAGGTGAAAGAGCGAGCCGGTGATGGTGGCGAGCGGCTCGCCGGCGCCGACCAGCGCGCCCTCGGCGTAATGGAGGGCGATGTCGAATTTGGTCTGCCGCGCCTTCGCCACGGCATCGAGAAACGCGACCATCGGCTTCGGCGCCGCGATTACCGGCCGGCGCAAGAACAGCGCATAAGTCGCCGAACGGTCGCCGAAGCGCGCGACGATCTCCTTGGTGCGCTTGAAGTAAACGTCGGTCAGCGTTGCGATATCGCCAGGCGCGGGCTGCATGGCCGCGAGTCTAGCGACGCCGGCGCGGTCCACAACCTACTCTCCTTGCCTTGGCGCCGGGCGCGGCGCATGCTTCCTGGCAGAAGAACAAGGCGCCAAGAGCGGCGCGAGAACGGGAGGAGCGGATGGATCGCAATGTAACACGCCGTGCTGCCTTGGCGCTCGGGGCCGGATCGCTGGTCGCGCTGCGCCACGGACGCGCTTTCGCCGAAGACAAGCTGCGCGTCGGCAAAGCCGTCGTCGAGAATATCGGCTTCCTGCCGCTCGATGTCGGCATGGAAGCAGGCATCTTCGCGAAGCACGGGCTCGACATCGAAGAGCTCAACTTTTCGGGCGGCGCCAAGATTGCCCAGGCGATGACCGCGGGCGCCCTCGACATTTCCTTGAGCGCCGGGCCCGATATGCAATTCGCCGCCAAGGGCGCGCCCGAGATCGCGATCGCTTCGATCGCGGAATCGCCGTCCTTCATGGCTTTCGTCGTCGGCGCCGATTCGAAATCGCGCAGCATCGATGACCTCAAAGGCAAGAAGGTCGGCATCACCAGCCCCGGCTCGCTGACCGCCTGGCTCGCCGACGATCTGAGCCGCAGCAGGAAGTGGACGGGCGACGATGCGGTGACCAAGGTCGCGATCGGCGGTTCGACCCCGGCGACCATCGCCGCGCTCAAGACCGGTCAGGTCGAGGCCAGCGTCGTCGCGCATCAGCTCGGCTTCCAGCTCGAAGAGCAACATCAAGGCCGCACGCTGTTTGATTGCTCGGCCTATGTCGGCACGATCGAGCTCTATACGATCTTCGCCAACACCGCGGTGACACAGCACAATCCCGACGCGGTGCGCCG
>DATGLO010000085.1:0-4776 GCA_035294105.1 Allostellaceae bacterium | reverse complement strand
AAGAAGGGCGAGGGCGGCGCGTTCGTCGAAAACGGCCGCATCGAGCTCGGCGGCGAAATTCCGGTGAATACCGGCGGCGGCTTGCTCTCGCACGGCCATGCCAGCGGCACCTTGCTGATTACCGAAGCAGCGATCCAGATGCGCGGCGCCGCCGGCGCCCGCCAGGTTGCCGACGCCGAGACGGTCATCGTCAGCGGGCAATGCGCGGTCAACGGCATCAATGTCTCCTTGATCTTCGGCAAGCATCCGAATTGAGCATGACTGAAAAAACGCTTCCGCTGTCCGGCATTCGCGTCATCGATTTCGGCCATATCGTCGCCGGGCCGTTCTGTGTGCGGCTCTTGGCCGATCTCGGCGCCGATGTCGTCAAGGTCGAGACCTCGACGCGCCAGGGCCGCACCGGCGCGCGTCGCGGCGCGCCGCGCGGCGGCAATAACGGGCGCACGCCGCATCTCTATCACATCAATCGCAACCGCCGCTCGCTCGACCTCAACCTCAAGACCGAGCGCGGTCTCGCCGTCGCCAAGCGGCTGGTCGAGGTCGCCGATGTGCTGGTCGAGAACTATTCGTCCGGGGTGATGGATCGGCTCGGCCTCGGCTACGCGGCCTTGGCCGCGATCAATCCCCGCCTCATTTACGCGAGCATGGCGTCTTTCGGCCAGACCGGTCCGCGGCGCGGCTGGACCGGCATGAACGTCAATCTCCAAGCCGCGTCGGGCTTGATGCTGGCGACCGGCGCCGAAGGCGATCCGCCGATCGGCATCTCGAATTCCTGGAACGACTACATCGGCGGTCTCCACGCGGCGATCGCCATTCTCGGCGCGCTTTCCGAGCGGCAAAAGACCGGCAACGGCCGGCATCTCGACGTCTCGCAATTCGAAGGCAGCGTCGCGATGCTCGGTAGTCTGGTGCTCGCCAGCGCGGTGACGGGCAAGCCGCCCGCGCGCCTGGGCAGTCGTTCGCCGAGCGCCGCGCCGCAAGGCGTCTACCGTTGCGCCGGCGAGGACCAATGGTGCGCGATCAGCGTGCAGAGCGATGAGGAATGGCAAAGGCTGCGCGTTCTCGTCGGCTGTACGTTGACCGGCGCGACGTTGGCCGATCGCCGAGCCGCGCATGATGCGATCGACGCCGCGATCGAAGCCTGGACCGGCGGGCTCGCGCCGGCCGAGGTCGAGCGTCGGCTGAGTGCGCTTGGCATTCATGCCGCGGCGATGCGGCGCGGCAACGAGCTCGAAGGCGCCAAGGAATGGCAGCAGATCCTGCATCCGCTGCGCGAGCCGGGCGCCGAAGGCAAGAGGGTCGTCGGCTTGCCGTTCTCGTTCCGCGCTCGCGCGCCGATCGCGGTGACCGAAGCGCCGCGCATGGGCAGCGGCGGCCGCGAGACCTTGCGGGATTGGCTGAAGCTCGATGAGGCCGCGGTCGAAGAGATGATGCGCGCGGAGCCGGCTTGATGGCACGCGTCCTCGATCTCACCACCATCGTCGGCGCCTACGGCACGCGCGTTCTCGCCGAGCTTGGTCATGACGTACTGCGCATCGAAGATCGCGGCGGCGACGCGCTGCGCCGCAGCGAGCCTCTTTTGGGTACGCGCAATCTGGAATCGAGCGCATTCCATCAATTCCTCAACGCCGGAAAGCGCAGCGTCGCGCTCGATCTCGCGAGCGATGACGGCAAACGTATCTTGCGCGCGCTGGTGGCGCAGGCCGACGCCGTGGTCGCGAGCTTGCCGTTGCCGTTGAGCGAAGACGATCTGCTCGCGGCGAAACCCGATCTCGTGCTGGTCGCGATCGACGATGGCGCGCCGGAGCTTTGCGCCTATGCCAGCTCCGGCCTCCTCGCGATCACCGGCGACCCCGAGAGCAAGCCGGTGATGATGGGCGGGCACGTGCCGCTTTCGGCGGTCGGTGTCCATGTCGCGCTCGCCGCGGCCGCGGCGCTCTTCGCCAAGGACAGGACCGGCGAAGGGCAGATCGTCGATGTCTCGGCAGCGCAGTGCCTTGCCGCGCTGGCCGAACAGTCGTGGGTCGAATACTCGGCGAGCGGCGAGACGATGGAGCGGCTCGGCGCGAAGGGCGGCGTTACCGCGCTGGCCGGTGCGCTGCCCTGTGCCGATGGGCACTGGATGATCAGCGTGCCCCCCGATCCGCGCGGCTGGGCGAACTTCGTCGAGCTGGTGCCCGATCCTGCCTTCAGGGACGACCACGCGCTCGCCGACGAGGCGCTGCGCCGCGAGCGCAAGGAAGAAATCCTGCAACGCGTCGCCGCATGGTCGACCAAGCAGAAGAAGAACGAGATCGTCGAGGACGCCCAGCGCCGTCACATTCCGGCGACGGTCGTGACCAATCCGCTCGAATTGGTCGACGATCCGCAGCTTTTGGCGCGCGATTTCCTGCGCCCGGTAGAGCATCCGGATTTCGGCAAGATCAATTTTCCCGCCGGCGCGCTCGCGAGTCTCAGGCATCAGCCGATGTCTTTCGCGCCGCGCCTCGGCGAGCATACGGCTGCGGTATTGCGCGAGATCGGCTATTCCGATGCCGACATCGCGCGGCTCAAAGAGCAGGGGGTGGTGGCGGCATGAGCGACACGCGCGGCGTCTCGCTCGACGAGCTGCAGCGCCAGCTCGGCCGCGAGCACGAATTCGCCGGCGTCGACGAGGTCACGCGGAGCGATATTCGCCGCAAGCTCGAAGTCTATTGCTTCGATTGCCCGCTGCATTACGACGATGCCGTGGCGAAAGCACATGGCTATCGCGGCCTCGTCGCGCCGGTCGCGCTCATTCCGCTCTGGGCGATGCCGGCTTATTGGGCTCCGGGCGAGCCGGTTCTTTTTCGCCCGGGCGTGCGCGAGCAGGCGGGCGGCATCCGCACCGACGTGCCGGTGCCGGCGGCCTATCAGGGCGGCGTCAACACGGCGACCCAATGGGAATATTTCACGCCGGTCTATCCCGGCGACGCGCTGCGCGGCAATTGGAAGCTGGTCGAGATCGAGCCGCATCGAAGTCGGCTTGGCGACGGCGTTTTCATCTCGGTCGAGGCGACCCTTTATAAGCGCAGCGGCGAGCTCGTCGCCAAGAACCGCAATACGCATTACCGCTTCACGCCGAAGCCGAAGGATCCGGCAAAGGAAAAAGCCGTCGAGCCGCCGCCCGAGACGACCGGCGAGCAATCGCAAGACATAGACGTAACGGCGCCCGCTTTCGACTGGAGCCGCCAGCTTCGCGCAAGCGCGGTGGCCGTCGGCGATGCCGCGCCGCCCTTCTCGATGTGGCTCAGTTTTCAGCGCATCGTCATGAGCGTTGCGGCCGACCGGATGTTCTCCGGCCTCCACCACAATCGCGAACAAGCGCGTTGGCGCGGCTTCCGCGATGTCATCTTCAACACGCGCGGCTATGAGATGATGTTCGAGGTGATGCTGCGACGGTGGATCGGTCTCGACGGACGCATCACCAAGCTGGGCCCGTTCAAGATGACCGGCAGCTCCTATCCCGGCGATGTCGTCACGGTCTCGGCGACGGTCACGGGGCTGGCCGCGCCCGCTATCGACGTCGAGCTGATCGCGACCAACAATCGCGGCGAGGCCGCGCGCGGGCAAGCGCAAGTGGCGCTGCCGGCGTAAGCAGAAAGGAGTGAGGCACATGACGGAAGCCACACTGCTGTCGCCGAACGGGCAACAAGAAACGCGGAACGACAGCCCGGCGCGTCGCATCTTTGTCGCGACCATCGACGGCGTGGCGCGGCTCGATCGCCCGATCGCCGGTGCGCCGTGGTCGGTCACGAGCAAGGCGCTCGCCGGCAAGCACGTGAGCTCGCTGCTTCTAGAATCGGGCAGGCTCTTCGCGGGCACCCATAACGATGGCGTGTGGGTGAGCGACGACGGCGCCGGTGCATCTTGGCGGCCTGCGTCCAACGGCCTCGGCAATCTCAATATCTATTCCCTGGCCGCGCGCCGCCGCGGTGGCGGTATCGCGCTTTTCGCCGGCGCGGAGCCGGCCTCCCTCTATCGCAGCGACGATCTCGGCGAGAGCTGGCGCGATCTCGGCGGCCTGCGCGGCGTGCCCGATACCGATAAATGGAGCTTCCCGCCGCCACCGCATATCGCGCATGTGAAATCGATCACGATTCATCCGACGCGGCCCGAGACGCTGTTCGCCTGCGTCGAGCAGGGCGCGCTGCTCACCTCGGAGGATGACGGCGCGACCTGGAAAGAGCTCGACGACTATTCCAGGCCCGAGGACCCGACTTACCGCGACATGCATCGCATCGTGCTGCATCCAAAGCAGCCGAACATCGCCTATCTCGCGAGCGGCGTCGGGATGTATCGCAGCGACGACGGCGGTCGCCATTGGCGCGCACTGACGCGGCGCGGCAGCCGGATCGGCTATCCGGATTTCGTTTTCCTCGATCCGGACAATCCCGACATCCTCTGGGTCGCGGGCGCCGAGAAAACGCCGCGCGAATGGCCGGGCGACGGTACCGCAAATTCCACCGTCCTCAAGAGCGTCGATGGCGGACGTAACTGGCGAGAGCTGCGCAACGGCACGCCGGATCCGATCGAAGGCGGGATCGAGGCGATGAGCCGCCACAGCTGGCCCGGCGGCGCGGCATTGACCTTCGCCACCGCCAAAGGCGATCTTTACGCCAGCGATGATGGCGGCGAGCGCTGGACGCCAATCGCGCATGGCCTTGCGCCGGTCTCGAAGAGCGTACACTACCGCGCCTTCCTGCCGGGCGCGCGGGAGCGCGGCCTGCGGGCCTATGGCTGAAATTCTAAGCGGCT
>DATGLO010000084.1:0-3594 GCA_035294105.1 Allostellaceae bacterium | reverse complement strand
GAATTGTTCCAGGGAAAACCACATCGCCGAGCGATTGTTCCATCCGCGATCGCGGAAGGCGTTCATCGAGCGGGTAGCGGGGTTGCCGTCTCAGCCGGCGGCGGCGGCGAGCTCGGCTTTGACCTGGCTCAAGAGGCGTTCGGCCTCGCTGCCCTGAATCTTGGCGATATCGTCCTGATATTTGAGCAGCACGCCGAGCGTGTCGTTGATCGCCTCGGGCGTCAGCGCGAGGACGTCGAGCTGCGAGAGCGCATGCGCCCAGTCGATCGTCTCGGCGACGCCGGGCAGCTTGAAAAGGTCTTGCGTCTTCCTGAGCTTCTGCACGAAGGCGACGACTTCGCGGCTGAGCGCCGATGCGGCGTTCGGCGCCTTGAGCTTCAGGATTTCGATTTCGCGCTCGGCGCTCGGATAGTCGATCCAGTAGTAAAAGCAGCGGCGCTTCAGGGCGTCGTGAATCTCGCGCGTGCGGTTCGAGGTGATGATGACGATCGGCGGGTGCTCGGCCTTGATCGAGCCGATCTCGGGAATCGTGATCTGATAATCCGACAACACTTCGAGAAGAAACGCCTCGAACGGCTCGTCGGTGCGGTCGAGCTCGTCGATCAGCAGCACCGGGGCGCCATTGAGATCGGGCTCGAGCGCCTGCAGCAGCGGCCGCTTGATGAGAAAGCGATCGCTGAAGATTTCCTCTTCGACCGTGTCCTTGCTTTCGCGGCTGCCTTCGGCGAGGCGAATCTCGATCATCTGCCGCGGGTAATTCCATTCGTATACGGCCGAGGCGACGTCGAGACCTTCATAGCACTGCAAGCGGATGAGCCGCCGTCCGAGCGTCTCCGACAGCACTTTGGCGATCTCGGTCTTGCCGACGCCGGCCTCGCCTTCGAGGAAAAGGGGTCGGTTCAGCGTCAGCGACAGGTAAATCGCGGTGGCGAGGCTGCGGTCGGACACGTATTGGCCTTGCCCCAGAAGGGTAAGGGTGTCGCTGACCGAGCGGGGCAAAGCAGCCATGGCAAACATCTTCTCGGCTAAAGGCGGGCAGTTGGTTGTAGAGGAAACCGCCCAAGCCTCCAAGCCCTTAGCGTCTAATCGGTATACGGCTGCGCCGGCGACAACAGCCGCGACGGGTCGCTGTCCGGCGGGATGACGCGCACCACCTGCGCGGGCTGGAGGGTCTCGATGCCGGCGTTTTCGAGCGCGCGCTTCGCATCTTCGACGATCACGCGCTGCAGCTCGCCAACATTCTCGTGCTTCGCCCAAACGCGCAGATTGAGCTGCAGCCCGGCGCCGGTAAGGTTCTCGACAAAGACGCGCGGCTGCGGTGTGTCCGAGATCCGCTTGTCGCGCTTGGCCATGCCGATCAGCAGCTCGCGCGCGCGCTCGATATCCGCCTTGGGCGGCACGGTGATATCGACCGAGACGAGCCGGCCGGCACTACGGGTGTGGTTCCGGAGCGCCTGATTCCAGATCGTCGCGTTCGGCGCAAAAAGGAAGATGCCGTCGAAGGTTTCGAGATGGCAGACGAAAAGCCCGATCTCGCGCACCGTGCCGGCCATGCCGTTGACCTCGATGAAATCGCCGATGCGGAACGGCCGTAGCCATAAAAGCATCAGGCCGGCGGCGATGTTGCTGAGCGTGCCTTGAAGAGCGAGGCCGATCGCGAGGCCGGCGGCGCCGAGCACCGCGAAGAGCGATGCGGTCTGGACACCGATCTGGCTCAACGCGGCGATGAAGACGAGGATCAGGATCGAGTAGCGGATGATCGCCGCGATGATCGGCCGCACGATCGGGTCGATGTGATCCGTGCGCCCCGTCAGGTCGACGATGCCGCGCGATACCCAGCGCGCGACAAGGGCGCCGATGAAAAGGATCAGGATCGCCGCGGCAAAGCGCGGCAAAAACGCGGCCGACCACCTCCACACCACATCGGCCAAGCGGCCGAGATGCTGCGGCGAAAGGTTCAAGGTCGAATCCAAAGGCGGCGTGCCCGATCGTTAGTTACTTATCGTGGCCGGTTGCTGCCTTCTCTCGGGCTTTATGCTCGTCCTTTTGCCGGCGCGGCTGGCCGACCCGGCCGCCGCCGGCATAAGACGGCGGATCGCTCGCCGGGAAACTGTCGTCGATCTGTTGGTCGATCCCGGCCTCGGACTCGCTCCGGGTGCGCCGTTTCGTTTGTCCGCGCTTCGGCGATTTGTCGGTGCTCATCGCAATCTCCTCGGCCGGCTATGCGGCATGGCCTTGGTTATGGGTGCCGCCGCGCTGCGAGATGCCGTGCAAAGCACGCGCGGTATGGGGCAGCGAGCCGCGGCTTAGATCGGCGAGCGACACAATGCTGACGAGACGCTTCTCGCGCGACATCACCGGTAACCGGCGCAGCTGCAAATCGCCCATGTTCTCGGCAACGTGGCCAACCTCTTCGTCTTCGTAGCAGTATTTGATCTCCGGGCTCATCGCGTCGCGCACCTTGGCGTCCGGACCTTTGCCTTCGGCGACGGCGCGAATGGCGATATCGCGATCGGTCAGCATGCCGACAAGCTTGTCCTTTTCAGCGACCGGCAGGCAGCCGGAGTCGATCTTTTTCATCTCGGACGCGGCGTCGCGCAGCGTCGTATCGGGGCCGATGAAATGCACATCGCGGCTCATGATATTGGCGATCTTCATCTTCCCTCCTTTCACATGCGGGTGGAGCGCCGTGTTGCGCTCATAGGGTAACGGTGCCTGCCGCATTTGGTTTCCCAGCTTGGCTTGGCCGTGTTCGCGCCTCTGCGCTCTCGCGGCGGATGTGCTAAGGTTGGGGAAAGTACGGAAGGGCGCGCCAGATGGCGGAAATCGATTTTGGTCTATGGGACGCAGTCGGCGGCTACGCGCCGACGGATCGGCCGATGGCGGACGTCTATGACGAACATATCCGCCTCGCGCAGGAGATCGAGGAAGCCGGCTGGCATTCCTATTTCGTTATCGAGCATCAAAATTCGCCGATCGGCCGTATCACCGCGCCCAGCGTGTATTTGACCGCCGTCGCTCGCGCGACCTCGAAGCTCAGGATCGGCGCGATGATGTGGCAGCTGCCTTTTTATCATCCGATAAGGCTGGCGCAGGAAGTGGCGATGCTCGATCACCTCTCGCGCGGCCGTGTCGAGTTCGGCACCGGCATCGGCGTGCATGAGCACGAATTCATGCGCTGGGGCGTCGATTTCTATCAGCGCGCGGCGATCTCGGGCGAGGTGCTGCAGATCGTGAAGATGGCCTGGACACAGGACGAAGTCACGTTCAAGGGCAAGTACTTTAATTTCGACGAGGCGTTGCCGCAGCCCAAGCCGTTTCAGAAGCCCTATCCGCCGATCTGGGCGGCTGTGCACAGCGACGCGGCCATCGAATTCGCGGCGAAAAACAATTTCAACGTATCGCAGAACCTCGACACCGACGAAGTCGTCGCGCGCAAGTTCGACCTTTATCGCAAGATATGGCGCGAGAGCAATCACCCCGGTCCTATGCCGCGCATCTTCCTGCAGCGTCAGGTCCATATCGCCGAGACCGACGAGAAGGCGCATGAAGAGGCGCGCTATTGGCTGGCGCGGCGCGAGGGCGGCGCGGTGC
>DATGLO010000083.1:0-8591 GCA_035294105.1 Allostellaceae bacterium | reverse complement strand
CGCGAAGACGACATCGGCACCGATTTTTATCGCGCGCTCGCGGCGGCGCGGGTCGAGATCGGGCTCGATTCCGGCGGCAAGATCGTCTCGTGGCATCATCGCCTCGTCGCCGCCTCGGCGATCGCACGCAGCATGCCCGCGCAAATCTTCGACGAGAAGCTCGGCGGCAAGGACGGCATCGTCGCGGGCTTCGAGGATATCGGCTATCCGATGCCCAACCGCCTCGTCGAATATATCCGCGCCGATCGCGGCCGATCCATCGGCGCGTGGCGCGGCACCTGGTCGGGCTATCACTATTTCGCCGTCGAGACGATGATCGACGAGGTCGCGGCCCATGCGCATGTCGACGCGGTGAGATATCGGCTCGAGGTGCTGCGGGGCGAGCCCCGCGCCGTGAAGGTGATCGAGACGGCGGCCAAGCTGGCGGGTTGGGGCAAGCGCAGGCTTGCGGCGGGGCACGCGCTCGGCGCCGCCTATACGAATTACGGCGGCGCGCATCAGGCGATCGTCGCCGAAGTCTCGCTCGACAATGCGAGCGGTGCGATCAAGGTGCACAAGCTCTGGGCCGCGTTCGACCCGGGCATCGCGGTCCATCCGCAGAACGCGATCTATCAGATGGAAGGCGCGATGATGATGGGCCTCAGCGCCGCGCTCTACGAGCATGTCGATCTGATCAAAGGCGAGGCGCAGGAGACAAATTTCGACAAATATCGCGTGCTGCGCATGGCCGATGTGCCCGAGGTCGAAATCAAGCTGATTGCGACCGACAATCCGCCGACCGGCATGGGCGAGCCGGGCGTGCCCGGCGTCGCGCCGGCGATCGCCAATGCGGTCGCGCCTCTCATCGGCGGCAAGCGGCTGCGGCAATTGCCGATGCTACCCGAGCGGGTAAAGGCGACGATCGCAGCCTGATCGCTCGGCTTCCGCGCGCGCCGCTTTCGCTTGCGCCGGCGCTGGGCTAGGCCGTGTGCCGCAGATCGACCTGCTCTTCCTCCGGCGAGGCGGCGTCCCGGCTGTCCAAGTTGCGGCTATAAAGATCGCGCAGCGTCAGCGACCGCACCTCGCTGACGCTCGGCTCGGCGCTGCCGATGACGGAGCCGCCGATGTAGCGGAAGCCGGCGCCGACCGCCGCGACGGCCGACGACAGGGTCTTGACGCCGGCAAGGCTGCAATTGCCCGCGCCGGCTTTGACGGCCTGGCGCGCGAATTGCTCCATCTGGAGCAGCAACACCTCTTCGGAATCGAGCGCATCGTTCAGGTCCGCGCCGACCGCATACGCCGAGCCTGCTTTTGAGGCGGTCCAAGCCGAGGATCGTGACGCGGCCCGCCTGAACGTTGCCGGCGTTGCGCGCGAGGGTGTCCTTCAGCTTCTCGAGAAATCCGCTTCGCTGCGCAGCCCGGGCGATATCGGTCAGCGCTTCGCTTTCTTCTTCGTCGCCGGCGCCTTTACCGCCGCTTTCTTCGGCAATTTGATCTTCAAAAGCCGCGCCGCATTGCCGCCGAGGATCGCGTCCTTCGCCGCGCGGGTGAGCTTCGCCCGCTCGACGAAATTAACCGCGTCGGGCAGCGCCATGTCGTAGGGATAATCCGTCCCCAGGATGATGTGGTCGCTGCCATAGAGGCCGGTCAGGTAATCGAGCTGATGGTGGGTGAAGACGATCGTGTCGAAATAGAGCTTCTTCAGATAATAGCTCGGCGGCCGCTTGATCACCTGGCGACCGTCGGGCCGTGCGCGATGGACGTGGTCGAAACGGCCGCTATAGGCCGCCGCGTAGCCGCCGCCATGCGCGAGGCAGATTTTCAGCTTGGGATAGGCTTCGAGCACCCCGCCGAAGATCATATGGCTGATCGCCACGGTCGTATCGAGGGGATTGCCGATCACGTTGATGAAGTAATGCTCGGCGAGGCGCTGACCGTGGGTGAAACCGGCGGGATGCATGAAGATCAGGATGTCGAGCTCTTGCGCCTTCGCGAAGAAGGGCCGGAAGCGCGGATCCGAGAGATCGACGCCGCCGACATTGGTGCCGATCTCGACGCCCTTGAGCCCGAGCTCTTTGACCAGCCGCTCGAGCTCGGCGACGGCGAGCGCGGGCGCCTGCAGCGGCACGGTGCCGAGGCCGACGAAGCGATCGGGATGCGAGGCGACGACGTCGGCGATGCGATTGTTGATGAGCCGCGCGCATTCGCGGCCCAGCTCGGGCTCGGTCCAGTAGTAATAGGTCGGCGAGGGCGAGACCGCCTGGATGTCGATGCCCATGCGGTCCATGTCCTTGATGCGCTGCTCGACCGAGGTGAGCTGGATGCGCACAGTCTCGTCCTGCTTGCGGTTGACCTCGCGCGTCAGTGGGCTGGCAAAGGCAAGAGCGGCGGCGCGCGTCGGGTCGTCCAAATCCTTGGTCAGCGCCGCCGCTTCGGGCGTCATGACATGGCAATGGATATCGACCGTCGCGCTGCGGCTGCCGCCGCGCGCGCGGGCACGCAGCGGCGATGAGGAATGCGACGATGCGGGCAGGCAGGAATAAAACATGCGCACCTCTCGAATGTGTGGGCCGGGGATGGATCAGAAAATGCCGAGATGCTGCTGTAGGTCGCCGCTGCGCTCGGCGAGCGCGGCGGCGAGTCCTGACGCGACGACACGGCCGCTGTTGAGCACGACTATGTCGTCGGCGACGGCGAAAACAAGCTTGGGATTCTGCTCGACGAGGAGGATCGACAGCCCCTCGCCCTTCAAGCGCCGGATCGTCGCCATGACCTCGGCGACGATTTGCGGCGCGAGGCCCTCTGACGGCTCGTCCATCAGCAGGACGCGCGGATTGGACATGAGAGCGCGGCCGATGGCCAACATTTGCTGCTCGCCGCCCGAGAGGTAGCCGGCGATCTGGCGCGCGCGCTCCTTGAGGCGCGGAAACAGCCCGTAGACGGAGGCGAGCGACCATGCGGGCGCGCCCGCGCGCGGCGGCCGCGCCGCGACCGTGAGATTCTCGGCAACGCTGAGGCTCCTGAAGATGCGGCGGCCCTGCGGCACCAGCGCGACGCCGCGGGCCGCGACGTCTTCCGGCGCGGCATTCGTGACCGCGGCGGCGAAAACGCTGACCGAGCCGCGGCGCGGCGGCAGCATCCCGACGGCGACATTCATGCAGGTGGTCTTGCCGGCGCCGTTGCGGCCGAGGAGACCCAACAAGCGGCCTTCCGCGAGCTGCAGCGACACGCCGTGCAGCACATGGCTGTCGCCGTAATAAGCGTCGACGCCGCTGAGGACGAGCGCCTCATTCGCCAAGATAGATCTCCCGCGTGCGCGAATCGGCGACGACCTCGGCGCGCGTGCCCTCGACCACGATCTCGCCGAGATGCATCACCGAAATCCGGTCCGCGAAATCGAGCGCGACGTCCATGTCGTGCTCGATCATCACCATCGTCACGTCGCGCGGCACCGCCGTCAGCAGCGCCTGCACGTCGCGCCGCTCGTCGAGCGACAGGCCGGCGAACGGCTCGTCGAGCAGCAGCACGCGCGGCTTTTGCGCCAAGGCCATGGCGATCTCGACCCGCCGCCGCTCGCCGTAAGAGGTTTGCGCCAGCGGGCGGTCGGCGAGATGGCCGAGGCCGATCTCGGCAAGCCGCCGCCGCGCTTCGCTTTCGAGCGCCGCTTGCGCCTTGAGCCGCGTGAGCGGGTTCCAGCGCAGTCGCGACAAACCCAGCAGCGACAGCAGCAAATTGTGCAGCAGCGTGTCCTTGGGAAAGAGCGTGATGATCTGATAGGTGCGCGCGAGACCGAGATGCGCGCGCCGCTGCACCGGCAGCGCGGTGATGTCGACGCCGAAGAGCGCGACGGTGCCACCGTCGGGCTCGATCTCCCCGGCGATGAGATTGAAGAGCGTCGTCTTGCCCGCGCCGTTCGGACCGATGATCAACCGCCGCTCGCCCGGCTCGACCAAGAGATCGAGCGCACGCGCGACGCGCAGCCCGCCGAAAGATTTTTCGAGCCTTTGCACCGCGAGCGCCGTCATCTCTGGCTCTCCGCCGGAGTCGCCGTACCGCCGCGCAGCGCCTTGAGCGTCGCCCAGAGCCAGCGCGACAAGCGGCGGCTGCCCGGCACCAGACCTTCCGGCATGAAGAGCACGATCAAGACGAAGATCGCGCCGAGGGTGAAATTCCAGCGCTCGATATAGGCGCTCATCACGCTTTTCATGACAACGACGAGGGTCGCGCCGGCGATGGGCCCGAGCAACGTGGCCGAGCCACCGGCGATCACCATCAGCAGCACTTCGGCCGAAGCGGAAAGCGCGAGGGCGTGCGGGCTGATGAATTCGTTGTAGTAGAAGAAGAGGATGCCGGCGATGCCGCTGCAAAAGCCGGAGAAAAGACAGGCGAGGAAGCGGATCTTCCACACATCGAAGCCGAGCGCCGCCATGCGCCGCGGCTGATCGCGCGTGCCGCGCAGGCTCGCGCCGAAAGGCGAGCCGGTCAGGAGCGCGACCGCCGCAATGACCAGCAGAAACACGATCAGCGTCGCGTAATAGAAATGATTCGTTGGATCGAGCGAGATCCCGAACGGCGCCGGCCGCGAATTGCCCGAAAGGCCATTATCGCCATGCGTCAAATCGATCCAGCGATAGGCGAGGCCCCACAGCAATTGGCCCAAAGCGAGGGTGATCATGATGAAGCCGATGCCCGTCGTGCGCAGCGCCAGCACGCCGAAAACCGCGGTGGCCGCGAGGGTCAGGGCGATCGCGGCGACGATCGCCGCCACGTGCCCGAAACCGGCGCCGAGCATGACGGCGACGGTATAGGCAGCGACTCCGAACAACCCGGCATGGCCCAGCGAAATGAGGCCGCCATAGCCGACGAGAATGTCGAGGCCGAGGGCGAAGATCGCCGCGATGAGGACCTGGCTGACGATGTTCACATAAAAGCTGCCGCCGACCCAGAGCGGCACGGCCGCCAGCAGCAGGATCGCGATGCCGATTGCGATGCGCTTCATGGCGCGCGGCGGCCGAAGAGGCCTTGCGGCCGCCAAACGAGAATGATCACCATCGGCAGGAACAGCACGAAATAGGCGAGTTCCGGCAAGAGCGCCTGGCCGAAGTTATAGAGAAAGCCGACGACGAAGCTGCCGAGCAAGGAGCCGATGAGGCTGCCGGTGCCGCCGAGGATCACGACGACCAAGGCCAGCGGCAGCATGTCGGTATCGAGTCCCGGATAGATCGACAGGATGGGGCTGCCGATCATGCCGGCAAAGCCCGCCAGCCCGGCACCAAGACAGAAGACAATCGTGAACAGGCGCGACACGCGGATACCGCAGATCCGCGCCATCTGCGGATCGTCGACGCCGGCGCGGATCTTTGCGCCGAGTGTCGTGCCGTCGATCAGCGCCCAGAGCGCGACAGCGATGGCGAGAGCGAGAAGAATGATGGCGAGGCGATAAGTCGGGAAGATCAGCGCTCCGACATGCGTCGCGCCTTCGAGCGCCGGCGGCGCCTCGACCGTGATCGGATCGCCGCTCCATTCCATGAGGCAGAGGTCGGCGATCATGAAGGATATTCCGAGCGTCACCAGCACCTGCGCCTGCTCTTGCCCGGCGAGCCGGCGCAGCACAAAGCGCTCCATGACGCCGCCCAACGCCGCGACCAGGACCGCCGCGATGATCGCCGCCAGCCAGAATTCGACGCCGAACCACATGCCGAGGCTGGCGCCGAAATAGGCGCCGAGCATGAAGAACGAGCCATGCGTCAGGTTGGGGATGCGCATGAGCCCGAAGATCAGCGAGAAACCGGCGGAGAGCAGGAATAGGAGCCCGCCGAGCGTGATGCTGTTGACGGTCAGGAGCAGCCACAGATTCATGTTCGATCCTGCGGCTCTCCCGACCTGGTCGCGCTCAGGATTTGAGCGGCGGGTAATCGCGCGAGTAGACCGGCTGGGCGAGGAACCATTTCTCGTCATAGGTCCAGAACTGGCTCACATTCTCGTAGGTCTTGACGGTGTGATTGACGAGCTTGCCGTTCTGCTTCTCGATTTTGCGGATATAGATGTTGCCGATGACGTTGCCGTGGTCGTCGAAGCGGATCGGTCCGCGCGGCGTATCGGTCAGCGACACGCCGCGCAACGCCGCAATAAAGGCTTCCTTGTTGTCGGTATTGCCGCCGGTCTTTTGCAGCCCCGCCTCGACCACTTGGCCATTGACATAGAGCCCCGCCGCATAGAAGCCGGGGATGTTGCCGTAATCCTTGGTGAACTCGGCGACGAAACGCTTATTCGCGTTGTTGGCGAGATCCATCGTATAGGGGCAGGAATTGATCATGCCGATCGCCTCGTCGCCGAAGCTTTTGAGGAGCGCGTCGTCGCCCGCGGTCTCGCCGCCGATCACCGGCGTCTTCATGCCGAGATCAGTGTATTGCTTCATGAACTTCACCGGGGCCGAGCCGCTATAGCCTTGGCAAACGACATCGCACTGACCGATCTGCGCGATGAACGGGGTGTTGTCGGCGGTGCCAAGCGGCACCCATATCTTCTTCAAGACCTTGCCGCCCGCGTCCTCGAAGACGCGCTGGAAGCCGCCCATCTGCTCGTAGCCGAAGGCGAAATCCTCGGCGATCAGCACCGCGGTCTTGTACTTCAGCTCCTTCGCCGCGTAGTCGGCGAGCGGCTGCATCGCTTGCGCCGAGGTCGCCGAGGCGCGGATGAAATAGGGATTGGGCTTGCGCTGCGTCATGTCCTCGGCCGCGGCGAGGCTGAGCATCGGCGTTTTTTGCTGCGCGACATAATCGGAGATCGCCAACAGCTCGAAGGCTGCGAGCGGCCCGAGGATGACGTCGACGTGATCGCGCTCGATCAGCTCTTGTGCCTTGGTCTTGGCGCCGGCGGGGCTGCCGCCGGTATCGGCAACGACGAGATCGACCTGTCGCCCGGCAAGCTTGTTGTTCTTTTCCTTGATGAAGGTGGTGATCCCCTGCTCCATCTGGATGCCGCCTTCGGCGAGCGATCCGGTCTTGATGGTCAAGAGACCGATGCGCACCGGCGCCGCCTGGGCGATCGCCGGAAGCGGCAAGGTGCTGGCGGCGACACCCGCCAGGAACGCGCGTCTGCCAAATTTGGTTATCATAAGACCTCCCCTCGAGATGTTGATTATTGCGCTCCAGTGGAGCGGATTTTGACATTTGCTCCGACCTCGCGGCTCGCGCCGAAGCGAATGTCAAATCCAAAGCTCCACTAGGAACCTATCGTTGCTAGTGGTCTCGCGATTCCAACATTCGCAAAAATGCCTGCGGCGATTGAATGCGAATGTCGGAATCGGACCACTAGCCTATGCGGTTTTCCCGGAACCGTCCAGCTTGCCGGAATGGCCGATCGCCGATAAGGTGCGCGGCAAGCGAGGCGCGCGAGACACGGCGATGAAGCAAGAAAAATCGGTTAAGCCGCGCGGCGGCGGGCCGGCGGCGGCAAAACCGCGCCACCGCATGGCTCCGCAGGATCGCGAGCGGCTCATCCTCGACAATGCAATTCGGTTCTTCGCCGAGCGCGGCCTCGGCGGCGAGACCCGCGAGCTGGCGCGGCGGTTGGGCGTCACCCAGTCGCTGATCTATCGCTATTTCCCGAGCAAGGACGTGCTGATCGATCGCGTGTATCAGAAATGGTTCAGCGATTACTGGAATCCGCAATGGGTGAATTGGATCGACGACCGTAGCCGCAGCCTCGAGGAACGGCTGCTCGACTTCTATCGCGACTATGCACGCGTCCTGCACACTTACGAGTGGGTGCGGCTGTTCGCCTTTTCCGGACTCGAGGGACTTCCCCATCACGTCCGCTTCGTCAAGCGCAACCGCGAGGAACTGTTTCCGCATATCGCGCGCGAGCTGCGTTACGATCATCGCATGCCGTCGCTCGAGGACATTCCGCTGACCGAGTTCGAGTACGAGCAGATCTGGTCGATGCATGCGACCCATTTCTATATCGGCCAAAGGCGTTGGCTCTTCGGCTTGCCGACCGCGAGCGATATTCATCCGATCCTCGCCGCGCGCGTGCGCAGCTTCGTCACCGCCTCGGCGGCGCAGATCGCGGCCCATCTTGCGGCGCTCGGTCCGATGCGGGCGGCGGGCGATTGAGATGGCCAACAAGGTAACGCCGCCTTCTTTCGCGATGCTGCGGGCGCGGGCGCGCGCTTTGGTGCCGAGCCTTCGCGCGCGCGCGACCGAGGCCGAGACGCTGCGCCGCATTCCCGACGAGACCATCGCCGATCTGCATAAGAGCGGCCTCTTCCGCATGCTCCAGCCGCAACGCGTCGGCGGCAGCGAGTTGCCCTATCGCGCGCTCGTCGAGCTCGGCGCGATTCTCGCCGAAGGTTGCGGCTCGACCGCGTGGGTCGTCGCAAACCTCGCCAGCCATCATTGGATGCTCGCGATGTGGCCCGAAGCGGCGCAGAACGAGGTCTGGGGCGTATCGCCCGACGACCTCATCGGCTCGGCGCTGGTTTTCCCCAGCGGCAAAGCGACCGCGGTTACCGACGGCTATATGCTCAGCGGCCGCTGGCCGTTTTCGAGCGGGGTCGATCCGTCGCGCTGGAATTTCGTCGGCGGCATCGTCCACGACGCCAAGGACAA
>DATGLO010000082.1:0-2116 GCA_035294105.1 Allostellaceae bacterium | reverse complement strand
GAAGATCATCGGCATGCCGGTCGCGCCGAGCTGCTCGTAATACAAAGGGCCGGGGATGTGTCGTGCCATGATGCAGCCTCGCTTAGTGGCCGGCGACGAGCTTGGCCAGCGCCTCATTCGCTTTGTCGATGCCGGGATGGCTGCGCCACCAGTCGAGCGTCACGTCGACCGGCTTGACGCCCCGGGCGATGAGTGCCGCGACCGCCTGATGCATATGCGAATCCGGCAGGTTGTCGACATCCTGGCCGAAGTAATCCCACATCACTTTTTCCTGTCCGTCATGCGAGATCATGTAAAGCGTGAAGAGGATGCCGGCATTGGGATGCGGCGCATTGGTCGGGATGGTCAGATAGGCGTAGCGGCGCTGCGCCATATCGTCGACGATCTGGTTGTCGATGATGTTTTGCCCGCGGAATTTCAGCGTGTTCTGCCAGGTGCCCGCGCAGTCCAAGACCAGCGCCTGGAATTCGCCGGCGGCGATCCGGTCCTGGCCGCCGCACGGCAACAGCCCCGCGATCTGCTGCGCGAATTTTTGGACGAAGTCGCGCGTCTTATCGACGCCCCAGACGTCGTTGGCGAGCAGCACGTCGAAGCCGCCGAGAAACGGCGTCGTCACGTATTTGCCCTTCAGCTCGGGCTTCAAGAGATCGGCGCTGGTGTGGATATCCTTTACCCAAGCGGCGTTCTTCACGTTGTAAAGGATGCCGGGCAGCGCGACCGAGACGCGCAGCGCATGCTTGTCGCCTTCGACCATCGCCGGCAGGACGCGATCGGGCTCGAGCGCTGCCCAATCGACCGGCTGGAACAGGCCCCTATCCATCAGCGGCACGATCTGCGGCGGCGTCGCGTAATAGACATCGGTGCTCGACGGTGTGCCGGCCTGGTATTCCTGCAGCAGTTGCGCGCCGAGCGGCCCGAAAGCGGCGGCCGGGCTCCATTCGACCGGCAGGTCGATGCCGAATTCCGCTTTGATGCCGGCCTCGGCGATGCGCGCGCCGTCCGGCCCGCCCATCACCGTGGGCGCGTTGCGCAAGACGACCTTGCCTTCTTTTTTCGCCGCGGCGATGACCTTGGCGAGCGCCGGATTGATTTGGATGCTTTGCGCATGAGCGACCGCCGCGACCATCACCAGGGCGGCGGCGATCGACGAAACCTTGCGAACCACGTGTCTATCCCCCGATCACAGCGTTCCCGCGAACGCATTCTCGATGAAATTATACGACCAGGCATAGGCCTGGCGCGCAGCGCTTTCGTTGAATTGCGCTTCGGGCGGGACGTTGACGCCGAGATCGGTAAACGAATGATAGAGCCCGCCGAACATCAGCAACTGCCATTTGGCGCCGCAATATTGCATCTCGGCCTCGAAGGCGTCGCGGCGCGATTTCGGCGCGATCGGATCTTCCGAGCCGTGGATCGCCAGCATCGCCGCCTTGATCTGCTTCGGCGCCGCCGGCATCGATCCGATCAGGTCGCCATGGATCGAGACCGCGGCCTGGATGTCGCCGCCCATGCGCGCCAATTCGAAGACGCAGCCGCCGCCGAAGCAAAAGCCGATCGCCGCGCGCTTGCCCGTATCCGCAACCCCGGCGCGCTCGCCGGCGGCAACCGCCATTTCGAGCGCCGCCGCCATGCGCCGCCGCCATTGCGGCGTGTCGGCGCGCTGCGCATTCGCCGCGGCAGCCGCGGCGGGCCGATCCTTCGGCCGGTTGCCTTCGCCGTAGACGTCGACAAGGAAAGCGACATAGCGATCGCCGGCGAGCGCCCGCGCGCGGCCGGTCCATTCGGGCGTCACGCCGAACCAGTTGGGCGCGACCAGAAGGATCGGGCGCTTGCCGGTTTTGCCCTCGTCATAGATGAGCTCGCTGGTGAAAGGCGCGCCGCCGACGGAATAGCGGATGGTCTCGACGGTCATTGCTCGCTCCTATTGCCGGCGCGGATCGCGGCGAGTGCGGCGTTGAACTGATCCAAAGTCGCTTGCCCGTCGGGCGTCGCCGCGAGCCAATCGGCGATCACCGGCTGGCTCTTGTCGCGGACGGCTTTGGTTTCCTCGGCGCTCAGCGTGATGAGCTGCTGGCCCGGGGTTTTCCGGATCAGCTCGCGCGCGCGATCGGCGACC
>DATGLO010000081.1:0-7105 GCA_035294105.1 Allostellaceae bacterium | reverse complement strand
ATTCCTGCACGTATTGCCGCAGCGGCCCGCCGTAATCGACGGTATAGCCTTGCGGCAAGGTACGCGCCGCGAGGTTCTGGAGATAGGCCAGTGCGTCCCCGGTCGGCACGAAGGCGACGCCCTGGATGGTCGCCGAGTTTTGCTGCTGAAAATGATTGAGCGATTCCGGCACTGTCTCGGTTTTGATTGTCGCGAAGGTCGAGACCGGGATCATGCTGCCATCCGAAGCCTTGACCTGATAATTAAGCAATTGAGCGGCGTTGAGCCGCGACGTTTGGATCACCTGCGGAATCACCTTGTAGGACCGGCTGCTCAGGCTGAAGTAATTGACGTAGCCGCCGCCCAGGGCCGAAGCCAGCGCCTGGCCGATATCGCTCATCTTGAGGCCGAGCTGCGCCGCTTTTTCGCGGTCGATAATGACCGTCGTTTGCGGCTGGTCGATCCGCAAGTCGGTGTTGAGGAAAATGAAATTACCGCTTCCCTGCGCTGCCTTGAGGAAATTCTGGGCGACGGTGTTGAGCTGATCGAAGGGCTGTGTCGTCTTGATCACGAATTGGATCGGCAGGCCGAACGCGCCCGGCAGCGACGGCGGCAGCGCGGCCACGGCCTGCTCGCCGGCAAGCTGGCTATTGATCTGCTGCTGCAGCAGCGGCGCGATCTGGTTCGCGGTGCGCGTGCGCTGGTCCCACGGCTTCAGATTGAGGCCGGCGAAGGACTGACCCGGTATGTCCATCTGGAAGACGTGCTGCAGCTCGGGATAGGTCGAGAAGATGCCGTAGAGCTGCTTGGTGTAGAGCAGCTTCTGGTCGAGCGTGGCGTCGGGCGCCGTCGTCTGGAACGTGATGACGAAGCCTTGATCCTCGTCGGGCGCGAGCTCGGTCTTCTGGAAACCCCAGAGAAAATAGATGCTGACGAGGATGATCAGCGCGAAGACGCCGGTCACCGGCAGCGTGTCGAGGCTGCCATGCAGCATGCGGCGATATCGCTCGCGCACGCGGTTGAAATGCCGGTCGATGAAATCGCCGAAATGCGCCTGCCAGCCGGGATCGCCCTCGTGATGCGCCCGCAACAGGCGCGAGCACATCATCGGCGACAGGGTCAAGGCGACAATGGCCGACACGGTCACCGCGCCGACCAGCGTAAACGCGAATTCGGTGAAGAGCGCGCCGGTCAAACCGCCCTGGAAGCCGATCGGCACGTAGACCGCGACCAGCACGACGGTCATGGCGATGATCGGCCCGCCGAGCTCGCGCGCCGCCTGAATCGCGGCTGCGACAGGAGTCATGCCGTCGTCGAGATGGCGATTGACGTTCTCGACCACGATGATCGCATCGTCGACCACCAGGCCGATCGCGAGGACGAGCGCCAGCAAGGTCAGCAGGTTGATCGAGAAACCGAAGGCCAGCATCATCATGAAGGTGCCGATCAGCGACACCGGGATCGCGATCGCCGGGATGATCACCGAGCGCACCGAGCCGAGGAAGACGAACACAACGAGGATGACGATCAGCACCGCCTCGACGAGGCTGCGGATCACCTCATGGATCGAGCTGTTCACGAAATCGGTCGAATCGTAGATCACCGCCGCTTGCAGCCCTTGCGGCAACTGCGATTCGATGTCGGGCAACGCCTGGTGCACCGCCTTGACGACGCTGAGAAGATTGGCGGCCGGCGCCACCTGCACGCCGATATAGACGGCATCCTGGCCGTCGAAGGACACGCGTTGATCGTAGGTGTCGGCACCGAGCGTGACCTGGGCGACGTCCGACAGCCGCACATTGGCGTTGTTCGCCTCTTTCACGACCAGATTGCGGAATTCGTCCATCGAGTGGAGGTCGGTCGAGGCGGTAAGATTGACCTGCACCATCTGGCCTTTGGTCGAGCCGATGCCGGAGATGTAGTTGTTCGATTGGAGCGCTTGCGCCACATCGGCGGGCGAGACGCCGAACGCCGCCATCTTCTCGGGATCGAGCCAGGCGCGCAGCGCGAAATTCTCGGCGCCGACGATTTCCGCGGTCTGCACGCCCTCGATCGCCTGCAGCTTCGGCTGCACCACGCGCACCAGGTAATCGGTGATCTGGGCGCGGTTGAGGACGTCGCTCTTGAAACCGATATAGGCCGCATCGAAGGTTTGGCCGACCTTGATGGTCAGCACCGGTTGCTGCGTGCCCGACGGCAGCTGGTTCAGCACCGAGCTCACCTTCGAGGTGATCTCGGTCATCGCCTTGTCGGGATCGTAGTTGAGGCGCAGGTTGACCGTGATCGTCGAGACGCTCGACTGGCTCGTCGAGGTCATGTAGTCGATGCCGTCGGCCTGCGCGATCGCGTTCTCGAGCGGGGTGGTGATGAAACCGGCGACCACATCGGGATCGGCGCCGTAATAGGTGGTTGTCACCGTCACCACGGCGTTCTCGGTTTGCGGAAACTGCAGCACCTGCAGGGTCCCGAGCGCGCGCAACCCCAGAACCAGGATCATCAGGCTGACGACGGTCGCGAGAACCGGCCGGCGAATGAAAAGATCGGTGAAATTTCCCATTGCGACCCCGTTATTGCTCGCCGGTCGGATGCGGATTGGCCTGGTCGCTTGGCTGCACGGAATTATCGATATGCAGCGGCGAGCCGTTGCGCAGCTTGATCTGGCCGGCGGTCACGACCCTGTCGCCGGGCTTCACGCCTTTGAGCACGGCGATCTGGTCGCCGCGGGTATCGCCCGTCGTGACGAAAACCTGGCGCGCGACGAGCTGCTCCTGCCCGTTCGCGCCCTTGCCCTTGTCGTCGACAAGATAGACCGTGCTGCCGTAGGGATTATACGTGATGGCCGTCTGCGGCAGCGTGATGTAGCTCTGCGGCGCGCCGACATCGATCAGCACGGTCGCGAACATGCCGGGCAGCAAGCGGTGATCGGGATTGGCGAGGCTCGCGCGCACCTGCACGTTGCGCGTCGCCGTATCGACCTTCGAGTTGATCGCGGTGATCGCGCCCGGAAAATCCTGGCCGGCATAGGTGTCGACGTGCACGACCACCTTCTGCCCGACCGCGATCTGCGCCAGCGCCTGCTGCGGCAAGGTGAAATCGACGAAGATCGGATCGAGCGCCTGCAGGGTGACGATCGGCGTGCCCGGCGCGAGGTACTGGCCGATATCGACTTGACGGATGCCGACGCGGCCCGCGAAAGGCGCACGGATCACCTTGTAATCGATCATCGCCTGCTGCTGCTCGACCTGGGCCTGATCGGATTTGAGCGTTGCAGCGTCGCTATCCACTTGCTGCTTGCTGACGGCCTGAGCCTGGAACTGACGCAGGTCGCGCTCGTAGGTGATCTGCGCGAGCTGCGTCTGCGCTTTCAGCGAATCGAGCTTCGCCTGATCGTCGGCCGCCGAAAGCTCTACCAGCAGCGCGCCCTGCTGCACGTCGGCGCCGCTGTCGATATGGATGGCCGAGACGATACCGCCGACCTGCGCCGACAGGTCCGCGCCGCGCGCCGCGCGCAAGCTGCCGATCGCCGAAAGCTGGCGCTGCCAGGGTTGTGTCGCGGCAACGGTGTCCGACACGGTCTGCGGCGGGTTGGCGAGCGAGGCAAGGAACTTCGCCTTGAACGCCGGCGCCAGCACCCATTCGAAGACGAAGATCGCGCCGAGCACAACGCCGACGATCGCCAGCATGACGATCATTCGTTTAGCGGTTTTGTTCATCATCTGCCCCTAAGGCTGCTTTGGCGACGGATCGGAATCGTTCGACGCAACATCGCTGCGGTTCCACCAGCCGCCGCCGAGCGCTTCGAAAAGCGCCGCTGTATCCGCATAGCGGCTCGCTTGCGCTATCACCCGATTGACATGCGCCTGCTGATAGGTCGTCTCGGCATTGAGCAAGGTCGTGTAGTTGATCGCGCCGAGCTGATACTGAACGCGGGTGATTTTGAGATTGTCGGCCGCGGAATTCTCGGCCGCGACCTGTGCCGCCAGCGCGTCGGCATCCGTTTGCAGCGCGCGCAAGCTGTCGGCGACATTCTGGAACGCGGTGATCAAGGTGCTGCGGTATTGCGCCTGCGAGGCATTGAAGGCTTCGACCGCCGCCTCTTTCTGATGAAAGAGCTGCGCGCCGCGGAAAACCGGCGTGGCGAGGCCGGCGCCGATGCTCCAGATGCCCGGCCCGCTCAACAGCGAGCCGATATCGAGCACGGTATTGCCGTAGCTGCCGTTGATGGTGATCTGCGGCAGCATATTGCCGATGGCAACGCCGATCTGCGCGCTCGCCGAATGAAGCTGCGCTTGCGCCGCCTGGATATCGGGCCGCTGCTCGACCAGCTTCGACGGCAGGCTGAGCGGCAAATCCTCGGGCAATTGCAGATCGGCCAGCGTAAACGTCTGGCTGATCTGCTGGCTCGGATAGCGGCCGGCCAGCGCCGTGAGCTGGTCGCGCTGCACGTTCAACTGCTTCTGCAGGTTGGGCAAGGTCGCCTGGGTGGCGTTGAGCGTCGCTTGCTGCGCCAGCACGGCCGCACGCGCGACGCCGCCGAGCGCGAATTGCTTTTGCAGCACGTCGAGCTCTTGCTGTTGCGCGGTGATGATATCCTGCGTCGCCGCGATCTGCGCCCTGAGCGATGCTTCCTGAATCGCCGCCGTGACGACATTCGAGCTGATGGTGAGATAGGCGGCTTCGAGCTCGTAGCGCTCGTAATCCTCTTGCGCCTCGGTCGATTCCAACTGCCGGCGCTCGCCGCCGAAGAAATCGATGCCGTAAGAGACGCTGACCGAGCCGGTGCTGAGGGTGAAGATCGAGCTGCTGTTGGGATTGCCGAATTCCGCGCCGGAGATCTTCTCGCGCGTCGTCGAATAGCTGCCGCCGAGGCCGGGAATGAACACCCCCTTCTCGGCCGCAGTGTTTTGCTGCGCCTCGCGCAAGGTCGCCTGCGCCGCCTCCAAGGTCGGATTGGCCTTGAGCGCCTCTTGGATCAGCTGGTTGAGCGGCTCGGAATGGAACAGGGTCCACCACTGACCAGGGATATCCTTGCCGGCGACGAATTTCTGCGACGCGCCGCCGGCGATGGCGGTGGCGGTGGTCGCTGCCGGCTGCTTTTCGGGCGTATAGCCGGCATCCGCAGGAATCTTCGGCGGGTTGAAGTCGGGCCCGACCTCGCAAGAGGCGAGCAGCAGCGCCGTGCCGGTGAGCAGGAGCGCGCGGCTTATCACGGCTGCTTCTCCATCACCGTGCCGAGTATCGCTTCGGTCTGCTCGCGCAGGATGCTCGCGATCATCTTGATCCGCGCATCGTCGAGATCGCTCCAGCCGAGCGCCGGGCAAGCGCCCATTTTGGTCGCGCACTTCTTGAAGACGATTGCCTGGCCGAAAATCGTGAAGGCCCGGATTTTCACCTCCTCGTCGTCTTCGGCGCGGCCGAGCAGCCGGGCGATGACCGCGATCGCCGGGCCGAAGGCGAGCCGTATCACCGCCTGCTGCAGCGCATCGAGCGCCGCGGCATCCTCGATCTCGGCGCGCGCGATGAGCAGCGCCGCGGCTTCCGGAATGCCGCGGCACATGACGAGATCGAGGAAGCCGTCGAGCAGATCGAGCAGCAAGCCGGCAAGCTCCTGCGCCGACGGCTTACCCGCCAGCGCCGCCCGTATCTGCTCGGCCACCGGACCGAGCCGGCGCTCGACGAGATTGGCGATATGCGCGATCGCCGCGCGGTAAAGCCCTTCCTTGCTGCCGAAATAGTATTGAATCGCCGGGGCGTTGACGCCGGCGCGGCTGGCGAGCGAGCGCGTACTCGCGCCCTCATATCCCTCCTCGGCAAAAACTTCGAGCGATGCTAGAAGAATCCGCCGCGCCGTGTCGTCGCCGCGGCCGCCGGTCGGCGGCCGATAGTGCAAAGCCGATGGTTCGGAAGACATCGAGGCCCCCGCGCTTTTGTGCGGCGCAGTATATATCAAACGATAATATCGATTGCTATGAGCAAATGATCGGCCCCGGTATGCGGCTTCCGCGAGGCTGGCGAGCCCGGCAAGATGGCTCTCCAACCCGTACGAGGCGACATCAACGATGCGCAGCAAGTCCAAGAAACCCGATACGCTTTTGGCCCATGCCGGGCGGGCACCCGAGAAGAATTTCGGGGTCGTCAATCCGCCCGTCTATCACGCGTCGACAATTCTCTACCCGACGGTCGAGCAATACGAAGCATCGGGCCGCAACCGCTACAACCAGATCACCTACGGCCGTCACGGCACGCCGACCAGCTTCGCTTTCGAGGAAGCCGTCGCCGCCATCGAAGGCGGACATCGCGCTGTCGCTTTTTGCTCGGGCGCCGCGGCGTGTTTTGCCTCGATCCTCGCTTTCGTCAAAGCCGGCGACCATATCCTCATGGTCGATTCGGTTTATGGCCCGGTGCGCGCTTTCGCTAGCGGTTTTTTGAAGCGCTTCGGCGTCGAGACGACGTTCTACGACCCGCTGATCGGCGCCGACATCGCCGCCCTCATCCGCGCCAACACGGTGCTGATCTATCTCGAGAGCCCGGGCTCGCTAACCTTCGAGGTCCAGGACGTGCCGGCGATCGTCGCGGTCGCGAAGGCGCGCGGCCTCAAGACCTTGCTCGACAACACGTGGTCGGCGCCGCTGTTCCTGAAGCCGCTCGCCCTCGGCGTCGATGTCGACATCATCTCGGCAACGAAGTATATCGTCGGACATAGCGATGCGATGATGGGCGTCGCCGTCTGTACGGAGGAGACGTTTTTGCCGGTGCGCAACGCCGCGACCGACATGGGCAACCACGCCGCGCCCGACGATTGCTATCTCGCGCTGCGCGGGTTGCGCAGCGCCGGCGTGCGGCTGCGTCAGCATCAGAAGCAAGCGACGGCGCTCGCCAGCTGGCTTAAAGCGCGGCCCGAGGTCGAGCGCGTGATGTATCCGGCGCTGCCCGGCGATCCCGGCCACGCGCTCTGGCAACGCGACTTCACCGGCGCGAGCGGCCTCTTCGGCGTCGCTTTGCAGCCCGGCACATCGCATAAGGCGATCGCGGCGATGCTCGACGGGCTCGAGCTCTATGGCATGGGGGCGAGCTGGGGCGGCTTCGAGAGCCTGGTTCTGCCGACGCATCCCGAGCGGCTGCGCAC
>DATGLO010000080.1:0-4138 GCA_035294105.1 Allostellaceae bacterium | reverse complement strand
CGGATCGGCGCGAAAGCGTTGATCGGCTTGAGGCTCTGCAGCACCGAGGACGAGCCGCCGACATAAACATCGAGCGTGTAAACGCCGGCCGCGCGCTCGCGCACAATCTTCGGGATTGCATCGCGGCCGCTCTGGCCGCTGAAATTGATTTTGATCTGGGGAAAGGCTTTCCGGAATCCGTCGGTCAAAACGTGCAGGAAGAGCTCGCCCGGACCGCCATGCACGTCGACTTCGCCTTCAGCGATCGCCGCTTTGACGGTGTCGTCCCAGGTGTCGGCCCATCCTCTGGACGCAACGCCGATCGCCACAACGAGGACGATAGCGAAAACACCAAGCCGTCCCCTGCCGACGCCTCGATCCATGGCCGATTCCTCCCCGCCGGTTTATTCTCCATCGACTATGCGATAGAGTTCGCTAGAGCCGCAAGGCACCGTTATGGGGAGGCAAATGGCGTCAGAATTACGCGTCGGCGTCGCCGGGCTCGGCGCCGTGTCATCGCAAATCCTGCCTTGCTTCAAGGACCTCTCGGGCGTCCGGCTCGTGGCCGCGGCGGATGTTCGCCCCGAGGCGCGCGAGCTATTCACGAAGACCTACGATCTCCCGGCTTACGACGACGTCGCCAAGATGTGCCGCTCGCCGGAACTCGACGTCGTCTGGGTGGCGACGCCCAACACCGTTCATTGCGAGCATACCATCGTTGCCGCCGAGAACGGCAAGCATGTCATCTGCGAGAAGCCGATGGCGATCTCGCTCGATCAATGCGATCAGATGGTCGCCGCGGCCGAGCGCAACAAGGTGCGCTTGGTACAAGGCCATTCGAAGATTTTCGACGCGCCGATCCGCGCCATGGGCGAGCTCGTTCGCAGCGGCCGTATCGGCAATGTCATCCAGATCGATACCTGGAACTTCAACGATTGGCTCGAGCGCCCGCGGCTTGCCTCCGAAGTCGATACCCGTCTCGGCGGCGGCCTTGTCTATCGCCAGGGACCGCATATGGTCGATATCGTGCGCTATGTCGGCGGTGGCATGGGCAAAAGCGTGCGCGGCGTCGCCGGTCGGCATAATCCGCATTTCAACACCGAAGGAAATTTCTGCGCCCTCATCGAATTCGAGAGCGGCGCGGTCGCGACCTTGGGGTTCAACGGCTACGGCTTCTTCGACATTACCGAGCTCACCTGGGGCATCGGCGAAGGCGGTCAGCAGAATCCCGATCCGCGCATGAAGAAGCCGAAGCCGCGTCGCACCGGCCCGATGAATGCCGAAGAGAAATATAAGTATGCTTCGGGCGCGGCGACGAGCGAGGTCTATCAGCGCGGCAAAAAAATGCCGTTCTTCGGCCTGACCGTCGTGAGCTGCGAGCGCGGCATGATCCGGCAATCGCCCGACGGGCTTTATTTATATACGGAGACCGGCTGCGAGGAGATTCCGGTGACGCGCCATCACGGTCGCGCCGCCGAGCTGATCGAGCTGCGCGACGCCCTGACGAACAACCGGCCCCCCTTTCCCGACGGCGTTTGGGGCCGCGCGACCCTCGAGGTGATCCTCGGCATCCTCGACTCCTCGCGCGAGCACCGCGAAATCGCACTGACCCGGCAAGTGCCGAGCCGCTAGCGGCGGGGGATCGGTTGCCGCAGGCCTTCGTTCAACTCACGAAGCTGAGCAAGCGCTTCGGCCCGCTTTTGGCGGTCGACAATCTTTCGCTCGAGATCGGCAAAGGCGAAGCGCTGACCCTGCTCGGCCCCTCGGGCTGCGGCAAGACGACGACCCTGCGCATGGTCGCCGGGCTCGAGACGCCGGATAGCGGCGCCATCACCTTCGACGGCCGGCCGGTGGTGTCGGTCGTCGATCGCATCAATCTTCCGCCGGAGAAGCGCAATATCGGCATGGTCTTCCAGTCCTACGCGATCTGGCCGCATATGACCGTCGCGCAGAACGTCGCGTTTCCGCTGCGGGTGCGGCGCGTCGACGGCGCTACGATCCGCGAACGGGTGCGCGCCGCGCTGACGATGATCGGCCTCGGCGGCCTCGAGGACCGGCCGGCGACGCGGTTGAGCGGCGGCCAGCAACAGCGCGTCGCCCTCGCGCGTGCGCTCATCCACGAGCCCGCGCTCCTCCTGCTCGACGAACCCTTGAGCAATCTCGATGTGAAGCTGCGCGAGCAGATGCGGGTCGAGCTGAAGCTGCTTCAGGCGCGGCTCGGCCTTACTCTTATTTATGTGACGCACGATCAGTCGGAGGCCCTCAGCCTCTCCGACCGCATCGCTGTGCTCAATCGCGGACGGATCGAGCAGATCGGCAGCCCGCGCGAGCTCTACGAGCGGCCCGCCACGCCCTTCGTGCGCGATTTCCTCGGCAAGTCCGTGACCCTCGCCGGCAGCATTCGCGCGATCGCCGCCGGCCGCGCCGCGGTCGAGCTCGCTTATGACGGCGGCGTGGTGATCGACTGCGCCATTCCCGCAGGCCTCGATCTTGCGTTGGGCCGCGCGGTCGAGATTTCGGTGCGTCCCGAAGCCTTGCGACTGGCCGACGGCGCAAACGGCGATGCGAGCACGCTGCATGGCGTGGTCGAAGCCGTGCTCTATCAAGGCGAGCGCGCCGAATGCGAGATCAAGATCGGCGGCGTCGCCGTCCCGATCTATCTGCCGCCGGACACGCAAGCTTCGCGCGGCGACAAGATTGCGCTGTCGATCGCACGCGACGCGCCGCGACTCTGGACCAAATAGGCGCGGCGCCGCCATGGTCGAAGCCGCCCCCACCCTGCCCCGCCGCTCGCTTGCGATCGATCCGCAATATGCGGCTTTCCTCGCCGTGCTCGGCGTCGTCGCGCTGTTCGTGCTGTATCCGGTGCTGGTCATTCTCGTCGACAGCTTCATTTCCGGACCGATCGGCGCACCCGGGAAATGGAGCCTCGACGGATGGCGCGCGGCTTTCTCCGATCCGACGATGCGCAACGCGGTCGAGAACACCATCAAGGTCCTCGCTGCGAACGAGTCGATCTCGCTGCCCAGCGCGGTGCTGATCGCCTGGCTTTTGGCGCGCAGCGACCTGCCCTTCCGCGGCCTGCTCGAATTCGCCTTCTGGGTGACGTTCTTCCTGCCGTCGCTGTCGGTGACCTTGGGCTGGATCGTCCTGCTCGGCCCGCAGAACGGTCTCCTCAATCAGCTCGCGACGGCGCTGCCGTTTATCAAGAGCCCGCCCTTCGACATCTATTCCTTCTGGGGCATCGTCTGGGCGCATATCAGCACGGCCTCGCTCGCCATCAAGGTGATGCTCCTGACGCCGCTCTTCCGCAATCTCGATGCGACCTTCGAAGAGGCGGCACGCTGCTCGGGCGCGGGGCGCTGGCTCACCCTGACGCGTATCGTCATTCCCGCGGTCGCGCCCGGCATCATGACCGTGCTGGTGCTGTCCCTCATCCGCGCTATGCAGACTTTCGAGATCGAGATGGTGCTCGGCCCGCCGTTCAATTTCTGGGTCTTCGGCACCAAGATCTATACGCTGGTCGCGCAAGTGCCGCCGGAATTCGCGTCGGCGACCGCTCTCGCCGTCGTCGGTTTCGTGATCATCACGCCGCTGATCTTCCTCCATCGCTGGCTGACGCGTCGCACGGATTATACCTCGATCACCGGGCGCGAGCGCTCGCACCCGATGCCGCTCGGCCGCTGGCGCTGGCCGATCTTCGCCGTGATCGCGCTGCTGGCTTTCACGATCACCGTCCTGCCGGTGACATTTCTCGTTGCGGCGTCGTTCATGAAGCTGTTCGGCTTTTTCAACATCGCCTCGCCCTGGACGACCGCGCATTGGGGCGCGGTGTTGAGCGACGATTTCTTCAGCCGCGCCCTCACCAACACGATAGAGCTGGCGAGCGGCACCGCGATCGGCTCCATCGTTCTCTGCTCGCTCGCGGCCTATTTCACGGTGCGCTCGCGCTATCTCGGCCGCAGCGCGCTCGATTTCCTGTCCTGGCTGCCGTTCGCCATCCCCGGCATCCTGTTGGGCGTCGGGCTGCTCTATGTCTTCCTCGGCAATCCGCTCCTGCGCGCGATGTATGGCGGGATTTCGCTGATGGTGCTCGCCATGGTGATCGCCGGCATGACTCTCGGCACGCAAATCCTCAAGACCACGATCCTGCAGCTCG
>DATGLO010000079.1:0-4015 GCA_035294105.1 Allostellaceae bacterium | reverse complement strand
AAAGGCAGCCGCGAATTCTGGAGCCTCGATTTCGCTCTCTCGCCCGAGACGCTCGATCCCCGGCCCGACAGCGAAACCTTGGTGGGCGCCGCGCTCGGCGACGTGGCGGATCGCACGGCAGAATTGCGCGTGGTCGATTTGGGCACTGGAACAGGGTGTTTGCTGCTGGCGCTTCTCTCGGAGCTGCCGGCCGCGCGGGGTATCGGTATCGACATCTCGCCGGGAGCTGTGGCCACCGCTCGAGCCAATGCCGCGGCGCTGGGCCTCGCGCACCGCGCCGAGTTCCGGATCGGCGGCTGGGACTGCCCGATTGGCGATGCAGCGGATGTAATACTCGCCAATCCTCCCTATATAAGCACCAGCGAAGTCGCGGCGCTGCCTCGGGAAGTGTTGGCATACGATCCCGTGGCCGCGCTTGACGGCGGGCCCGACGGGCTGACGGCCTATCGCGCGCTCGGACCGGCGATTCGCCGCATCTTGGCCTCGGCGGGAAAGGCCTATATCGAGATCGGCGACGGCCAGGCCCGGGCGGTGGCACTAATCCTGGCCGAGTCGTGTTTAAGGGTCACAGCGGCAAGGCGGGATCTGGCTGGAACCGACCGTTGCCTGATTGCAACGCTTTGAAAAGTAACCACAGAAAAGCCATAGCTGTTAAAAAAACCATTGGATTCATTGGGTACTTCCCGTCTAGGGTGAGCCGCGAATTTGATGAATGGAGCCCCGAGGCTCTGCGCCGTTCAGGCGCCGGCACCCCCAGCCGTGAAGGCGTTCCGCGCGCTCTTTGGACGCCCCGGGGCCTCTAACAGACAACAAAACGGTAGATCGAGAGCACATGCATCAAGATTTCAAAGGCATGAGACCAGGCCAGAACAAGCGTGGCCGGGGCCGTAATCACAATCCCAACAACATGGGCGGCCACAACAACAACAATAATAACCGCGGTCCGCGTCCGCCCCATCGGATGCAGACCTTCGACAGCAACGGGCCGAGCGTCAAAATTCGGGGCAATGCCTATCAAGTGTTCGAGCGCTACATCGCCTTGGCGCGCGAGGCCTCCTCGTCGGGCGACCGCATCGCGGCCGAGAATCTCTACCAACATGCCGAGCACTATTATCGGATCATGCAGGCCAATGGCGACGCCCAGCATATGGCGCCGCGGCCGATGACGCCGGCGGACACGGAAATGAATGGCATGGACAGCGAGGGCGAGCTGAACGGCCAGCAGATGCAGCCGCAGCAGCCGCAGCCCCAGCCCGCCGGCCAGCCGCAGCCGATGATCCCGGAAATGCCGACCGACGAGGCTGACGGTCCCGCGGGCTGAACGGCGGCTTTCGCTTTCGGAATCCGATTAACGGTGCCGGCCCGGTCTTGGCCGGGAGCGGGTGCGCCCCCATATCTTGGAACGGAAGACGAGGGAGGGTTGCCTCATCGAGGGACCGCCCGCGCCGTTTCGCGAAGGGGTTATGATGGATTTCGAAAAATACACGGAGCGCGCCAAAGGTTTCGTCCAGGCAGCGCAAACGCTCGCGCAGCGTCGCGGGCAGCAGCAGATGACACCCGAGCATCTGCTTAAAGTTCTCATCGACGATAAGGAAGGGCTCTGCGCGAATCTGATTCGCGCGGCGGGCGGCGACCCGAAGACGGTCGCCAGCGCGGTCGATACCGCGCTCGACAAGTTGCCGCGGGTCGAAGGCGGCGGCGGCCAGGTCTATCTCTCGCCCGAATTGAACCGGCTCTTCAACGAGGCCGAGAAGGTCGCCGAGAAGGCGGGCGACAGCTTCGTCACCGTCGAGCGGCTGCTTTTGGCGATGGCGCTCGACCGCAATACGCCTGCCGCCAAGGCGCTGGCCGCGGCCGGCATTTCCGCGCAGTCGCTCAACGCCGCCATCGAGCAGATCCGCAAAGGGCGCAAGGCGGACAGTGCTTCGGCCGAAGAAGGCTATGACGCGCTGAAGAAGTACGCCCGCGACCTCACCGCGGTCGCGCGCGAAGGCAAGCTCGATCCGGTCATCGGGCGCGACGAAGAGATTCGCCGCACGATCCAGGTGCTATCGCGCCGCACTAAGAACAATCCCGTGCTGATCGGCGAGCCCGGCGTCGGCAAGACGGCGATCGTCGAGGGCCTTGCCTTGCGCATCGCCCATGGCGATGTGCCCGACAGCCTCAAGGAAAAGCGCCTCCTCGCGCTCGATCTCGGCGCGCTGATCGCCGGCGCGAAATTCCGCGGCGAGTTCGAAGAGCGCCTGAAAGCCGTGCTCGCCGAGATCACCGCGTCCCAAGGCGAGATCATCGTCTTCATCGACGAGCTGCACACGTTGGTCGGCGCCGGCAAGGCCGACGGCGCGATGGACGCATCCAACATGCTGAAGCCGGCACTGGCGCGCGGCGAGCTCCACTGCGTCGGCGCGACCACGCTCGATGAATACCGCAAGCACATCGAAAAAGACGCGGCCCTGGCGCGGCGCTTCCAGCCGGTCTTCGTCAACGAGCCGACGGTCGAGGATACGATCTCGATTCTCCGCGGCATCAAAGAGAAATACGAGGTCCATCACGGCGTCCGCATCACCGACGGTGCGATCGTAGCGGCCGCGACCTTGTCGAACCGCTACATCACCGACCGCTTCCTGCCCGACAAAGCCATCGACCTGATGGACGAGGCGGCGTCGCGCTTGCGTATGGAAGCGGAATCGAAGCCCGAAGAGATTGACGAGCTCGATCGCCGCATCGTGCAGTTGAAGATCGAGCGCGAGGCGTTGAAGAAAGAGACCGATGCCGCTTCGAAAGACCGGCTCGAGAAGCTGGTCGAGGAGCTCGGCGGCCTCGAGCGGCAATCGGCCGAGCTGACCGCGCAGTGGCACGCCGAGAAGGACAAGATGGCCTCGGCGCAGAAGCTGAAAGAGCAGCTCGACCAGGCGCGCATCGAGCTGGAGCAGGCGCAGCGCAAGGGCAATTTCACGCGTGCCGGCGAGCTGACCTATGCCGTGATCCCCGAGCTTGATCGCAAGCTCAAAGCCGCCGAAGAGGCCGAGAGTCATCGCATGATCGAAGAGGCGGTGACGGCCGAGCATATCGCCAGCGTCGTCTCGCGCTGGACCGGAATCCCGGTCGACAAGATGCTCGAAGGCGAGCGCGACAAGCTCTTGCACATGGAAGACAACGTGAAGCGGCGCGTCGTCGGCCAGGACGAAGCCGTGGTCGCCGTCGCCAATGCGATCCGCCGCGCGCGCGCCGGCTTGCAAGACCCGAACCGGCCGATCGGCTCGTTCTTGTTCCTCGGCCCGACCGGCGTCGGCAAGACCGAGCTTGCCCGCGCGCTCGCCGAATTCCTCTTCGACGACGAAAGCGCGATGCAGCGCATCGACATGTCGGAATATATGGAGAAGCATTCGGTCGCGCGGCTCATCGGCGCGCCCCCCGGCTATGTCGGCTACGAGGAAGGCGGCAGCCTCACCGAGGCGGTGCGGCGCCGGCCTTATCAGGTGATCCTCTTCGACGAGGTCGAAAAGGCGCATCCTGACGTCTTCAATGTGCTCTTGCAGGTGCTCGACGACGGTCGCTTGACCGACGGCCAAGGCCGCACCGTCGACTTCCGCAACACGCTGATCGTGCTGACCTCGAATCTCGGCAGCGAGGTGCTCGCGGCTTTGCCCGAGAATGCCGATATGCGCAAGGCGCGCGATCAGGTGATGGCGATCGTCCGCGGCGCGTTCCGGCCGGAATTCCTCAACCGGCTCGACGAAATCCTGCTGTTCCGCCGCCTGTCGCGCGACGACATGAAGGGCATCGTCGAAATTCAGCTGCGGCGCCTGAAGCGGCTGCTGGAGGATCGCAAGATCACGCTCGAACTCGACCCTGCGGCTGAGGCGTGGCTGGCGGAGAAGGGCTATGACCCGGTCTATGGCGCGCGGCCCCTAAAACGCGTAATTCAGCGTGAATTGCAGAATCCTTTAGCTCAACAGATCCTGCAAGGCCGCATTCCGGACGGTTCTATCGTCCATGTCGGAGCGAGCCCCCT
>DATGLO010000078.1:0-3750 GCA_035294105.1 Allostellaceae bacterium | reverse complement strand
GAAGCCGATCGAGATGTTCGACGGCATCTTCTCGCGCCTTAATAACCGTCAGCAGGACGTGCCGGCGGCGGTCGCGAATTTCCACGAGCAGGTCGAACATATCCGCGAGCAGCGCGACGATCTCCATCAAAGCATGATGCTCTGGGACCCGATTCTCGCGACCTGGAAAGCGCTCGAGATGACGCGCTGCACCGAAAACGAGACGCGGATCACCGAGCTTTATCGCTTCATCGCGCGGCATTTCCTCACCTCGCAATCCTGGCAGCAAGGCGCCGCTTAACGGACGGCGGCATGCGCGCTTTCGGCGGGCGCCGCCTTTGCCCTATCCTTGGGCAATGGATAAACCGCTGCACGGCATTCTGGTGGTGGCGCTGGAACAGGCGGTCGCCGCACCCTTGGCGACCTGCCGGCTCGCCGATGCCGGCGCGCGCGTCATCAAGATCGAGCGTCCCGAAGGCGATTTCGCGCGCTATTACGATCGCGCGGCGCGGGGATACAGTGCCTATTTCGTCTGGCTCAATCGCGGCAAGGAATCGCTCGTCCTCGATATCAAGGCGGGCGACGATCGCGCGCTCCTGGAGCGCATGCTCGGCCGCGCCGATGTGTTCGTGCAGAATCTGAGCCCCGGCGCCGCGGCGCGCGCCGGCTTCGATCCCGCCGCGCTACGCCGGCGCTTTCCGCGGCTCATCACCTGCTCGATCAGCGGCTATGGCGAAGAGGGGCCCTATCGCGCCATGAAGGCCTATGACCTGTTGATCCAGGGCGAGACCGGCCTTGCTTCGATCACCGGCGCGCCCGAAGCGCCGGGCCGCGTCGGCGTCTCGGTCTCGGACATCGCGGCGGGCCTCAACGCCTATGCGGCGATTATCGAAGCGCTCTATGCGCGCGAGAAGAGCGGGCAGGGTGCCGAGCTGCGGATCGCGCTGTTCGATGCGACGGCGGAGTGGATGGCGGTGCCGCTTATGCAGCACGATTACACGGGCGCGGCGCCGGCGCGGGCCGGATTGCGCCATCCGTCAATCGCGCCCTATGGGGCTTTTCCGACCGCCGACGGCGCGGCGATCATCATCGGCATTCAGAACGAGCGTGAATGGCAGCGCTTTTGTACGACCGTCTTGGGCGATGCGGCGCTCGCCGCCGATCGGCGCTTCTGCAATAACGTGCAACGGGTCGAAAATCGCGCGGCGCTCGACGAGCTGATCGCTGCGCGTCTTGCCAGCCGGACGCGCGAGGAGGTCGCATCGCTGCTCCACGAGGCCGATATCGCCTTTGGGCGCCTCAACAGCGTCGCCGATCTGTCGGCTCATCCGCAGTTGCGGCGAATCGAGGTGGATGCAGGCGCAACCCGGGTCGCCATGCCTGCGCCGCCGGGGCGCGACATTGCCGGCGCGGCGGTCCCGGAGCTCGGCCAGCACAGCGCCGCCATCCGCCGGGAATTTGCCGTTTGACGACCCTGTGTCATTGCGCCGCAGCACGCAGTGTGCATTGCACGATAAGGGCTTAACAGGCCCTTTTTATAGGCTAACTATCGAGAACAAATAATTTTCTCCTTTGGTGTTTTTAAGGTTGATTTGTCAGTATCACTGTACCATATTGTGCATTGCGGCATCGGTTGTCGCCCGACGACCTGCCGTACGTCTTCTAGGCGTTTCCTCCCTAAACTTGGGCCGTGCCTTCGGGCACGGCCCTTCTCTTTTGCGGCTAGCTTTGCGGCGTCGCCGCGCCGCCAGGGCCGAGCGCGCGCTGCATCAACACAACATCGATCCAGCGGCGAAACTTGAAGCCGACCGCCGGCATCACCCCGATTGTCTTAAAGCCGAGCTTCTCGTGGAGCCCGATCGAGGCGGCCTGGCCGGCATGGGCGATAACCGCGACGAGCTGGCGGTAGCCGGCGGCGGCGCAGCGATCGATGAGCGCCGTCAGCAAGGCGGTGCCGATGCCGCGATGGGTCTGCGAGCGCTCGACATAGATCGAATCCTCGAGGGTGAAGCGATAGCCGGTGCGGCGGCGGAAGGCGGCGGCATAGGCATAGCCGAGGATTTCGCCGTCCAGGCTGGCCGCGACGAGGAAGGGCAGGCCGAGATCGACGACCTCGGCGCGGCGCTGGCGCATTTCCTCGATCGAGGGCGGCTGCTCGTCGAAGGTGGCGAGCGAGGTCATGACCGAATAGGCGTAGATCGCGGTGATCGCCGGAATGTCGGCGGGTTCGCTATCGCGGATGATGAAAGGCGCCGGCTCCATCGCCAGCCCGATTACGAAAGGGCTGTCACACCGGCCTCAACGAAGCCGGATCGATCTGCGCCAGCGCCGCGGCGAGATCGCGCATATCCTTCGCGAGCTGGGCGAAGAACGGTTTGCGCTCGTAACTGCGCTCGTCCATGTAAAGGCCACGGCCGATCTCGATCTGCAGGCAATGGCCGCCATCGGCAGGCTTGCCGTAATGCGTCGTCGTGAAGCCGCCGGCGTAAGGCGCGTTGCGCACGACGGCATAGCCTTTATCGACCAGCACGCGCTGCGCCGTGTCGGAGACAATGGGATCGCAAGACGTGCCGTGGCAATCGCCCAAGACGATATCGACCCGGCCGCGGCCGAGCCCGGCGCGCGGCGGCAAGGTCGTCGACGGCATCGAATGGCAATCGAGCAGGAGATAGAAGCCGAAGCGGTTGCGCGTCGCCTCGACGAGTTGGGCTAGAGCGCGGTGATAGGGGCGATAGAGCCGCTCGATCCGCTGCACGGCCTCGGCGAAGCGCAGCTTGCGCGCGTAGATCTCTTCGCCCGAAGCGACGACGCGGGCGATCGTGCCGAGGCCGACGCGCACCCGCGGCGAGTGGCGATTGACGAAATCGGGCAAGGCGTCTTCGAACATCGCCGGGTCGAGCTCGAAGGGCTCGCGGTTGGGATCGAGATAGGCGCGGGCGAAGCGTGCTTTGAGCAGTGGCGAACCCAGCGCCGGCGCGTCGCCGAAAAGCTCGTCGACATAGCTGTCTTCCGAGCGGCGCAGGCTCAACGGGTCGAGGCGCGAGGCGGCGATGAGGTCGGGCGGGTAGTTGGTGCCGCTGTGGGGCGACGCCAGCACCAGAGGGGTCGACTGACGATCGGCGGCCAGAATATCGAGCGAGGGCGCGTCTTCGCTTGCCGGCGCGCTGGGCGCGAGAGTGGCCATGGTGCCTTCCATGCCCCGACTTTAAGGGGTGAGCCGGGCGCCTGTCACCCCTTAGCGGGCTGCGGCGTAAAGACTTCGTTTATGTCCTGCCGCTAACGTTCCGGGCATCACTGTCACGGGATCGCCGATGGCCCGCATCCTCCTTGCCGAAGACGACGATAATCTGCGCTTTTTCCTGGCGCGGGCGCTGCGTCGCGCCGGCCATGAGGTGAGCGATCACGGCGACGGCGAATCGGCGCTCGGCTTCATGAACGAGCACGCGGTCGATCTGCTGCTGGCCGACGTCGTGATGCCGGGCCTCGACGGCATCGAGCTCGCGCGCCGCGCCAACGACATGTGGCCGCATCTGCGCGTCATCTTCATCACCGGCTTTGCCGCCGTGGCGCTGCGCGAGGCGCGCGCCATGTCGTCGGAGGCGACCGTCCTCGAAAAGCCGTTCCATCTGCGGCAATTGGTCAGCGAGATCGACCGCTTCCTCGCCGCGTAGCGGCGCGGCAAGCTTGTCACGTGTAGCGATTTCGGCTACACGGCAACACCCTTTTGAGGGCGCTTAGCTCAGCGGGAGAGCACTTCCTTGACATGGAAGG
>DATGLO010000077.1:0-4004 GCA_035294105.1 Allostellaceae bacterium | reverse complement strand
CGCAATTCGGGCACAGCCGCTTCATTCCCCATTCCGCTCTAGCCACCTTCGCCTCCCTTGTTTAAGGACGGCGCGCCTCGCGCCGGTCGGCAGCGTTGCGCCGTTTGCCACGGCGCGGGGCTGCTGTCAAAAGCAAAATATCGCTCATAAACTGCTCGGGCATAAACTATCAGGCCGGCGCTCGGGTTGCCGGTAGCCAATGATTTGGTAAAGAGTCGTTTACGCATGTCCTCCTCATCCGCCACGCCTTTATCGTCCGGCAGTGCTGGTCCCTTGCGCGGCCGGTGCCGCGTGCCCGGCGACAAATCGTTGTCGCATCGCTCGCTCATTCTGGGTGGGCTCGCCATCGGCCGCACGCGTGTTTCGGGACTGCTCGAAGGCGAAGACGTGCTCGCCACCGCCGCGGCGATGCGCGCGCTCGGCGCCGGCATAGCGCGCGAGACGAATGGGACGTGGACGGTGAGCGGCGTCGGCATTGGCGGCCTCAAAGAGCCCGACACGCTGCTCGATATGGGAAATTCCGGCACCGGCGCAAGGCTGCTCATGGGCGCCGTCGCCGGTCACGACATCACCGCGTTTTTCACCGGCGACGCCTCGCTGCGGCGGCGGCCGATGGCGCGCGTGACCGAGCCGCTGACGCGCATGGGCGCGAAGGTCGTGGCGCGCGAGGGCGGCCGCTTGCCGCTCGCGCTGACCGGCGCAACAGCGCCGATGCCGATCACCTATGCGACGCCGGTCGCCTCGGCCCAGGTGAAATCGGCGATTCTTTTGGCCGGCCTATCGGCGCCGGGCGAGACCACGGTCATCGAGCCGCTCGCCTCGCGCGATCACACCGAGAATCTGCTGCGGCATTTCGGCGCCAAGGTCACCTCGGCGCCGACCAATGACGGCGGCATGCGCATCACTGTGACGGGTCAGCCCGAGCTCAAAGCGGGCGACATCGTCATTCCCGGCGATCCGTCCTCGGCGGCGTTTCCCGCGGTCGCGGCGCTGCTGCTGCCGCAGTCCGAGATCACCGTCGAGGGCGTCGGCATCAACCCGCTGCGCGCCGGGCTCTTTGAAACGCTCGGCGAAATGGGCGCCGACATCACCTTCGACAAGCGCCGGATCGAAGGCGGCGAGCCGGTCGCCGATCTCGTCGTTCGCGGCGGCGGTGCGTTGCGTGGCGTCACGGTGCCGGCGCAACGCGCGCCGAGCATGATCGACGAATATCCGATCCTCGCCGTGGCGGCGGCTTTCGCCCAAGGCCGCACGGTGATGCACGGCCTCGCCGAGCTGCGCGTCAAGGAAAGCGATCGCCTCGCCGCCATCGCGAAGGGGCTCGGCGATTGTGGCGTCACGGTCGCGATCGAGGGCGATACACTGATCGTCGAAGGCGGTGGCCGGCGGCCGCGCGGCGGCGCCCCGGTCGCCGCGGCGCTCGATCACCGCATCGCCATGGCTTTTCTCGTTCTCGGCATGGCGGCGGAGCGGCCGGTCACGATCGACGACGGCGCGACCATCGCGACCAGCTTTCCCGGCTTCGTTCCGCTGATGAACGGGCTGGGCGGCACGCTCGCCGAAGCCGATCCTGACCGTCCATGATGATCGCCCCATGATTATCGCCGTCGACGGCCCGGCCGCGGCCGGCAAGGGCACGCTCGGGCGCCGGCTAGCGCAGCGCTATAATCTGGCTTTCCTCGATACCGGCGGGCTCTACCGCGCCGTCGCCCTGAAAGTGCTCGATGGCGGCGGCGACCCCGCCGATCCCGCCACCGCCGAGGCCGCTGCCCGCGCCGTCCGGCCGGCGGATCTGGAAAATCCGCGGCTGCGCGAGGATGCCGTATCGAGCGCCGCCTCGGTCGTCGCCGCGATTCCGGCCGTTCGCGGGGCGCTGCTCGCTTTTCAGCGCGATTTCGCCCATCGCCCCCCGCCGGGCTTTGCCGGAACGCTGCTCGACGGCCGCGATATCGGCACCGTGGTCTGCCCCGACGCCACCGTAAAGCTCTTCGTCACGGCCAGCGCCGAGGCCCGAGCGATGAGGCGTTTCAAAGAGTTGCAGGCGGCCGGCGCGGAGATTATATACTCCCGCGTCCTGCAGGACATTGAGCAACGCGACGCCCGCGACCGGGAACGCCAGACGGCGCCTCTTCGGCCGGCGGACGACGCGATCGAGCTCGATACCACGGCGCTCGATGCCGACGCCGCCTTTGCAAAGGCTGCCGACCTCATCGCCCAAAAGCTCAAGGGCTCGCCTTAACCGCGCTGCCCTGTGCCGGGTTTGCAGGAACACGGGTTCACGCCGCCGCGCCCGAGCAAGCCGGTGGCTCGTGGCTTTCCGCTCACCCCGGCGGCCGCCATAGCAGAGATGAGGGGCAGTCTGGAGATCGGATGGCTGTCGCAACGGAAACCGCGTCGAGCAAAGAAAGCTTTGCCGCGCTTTTGGATGAATCGCTCGGCACCGCGAGCGGATTGGAGGGAACTGTCGTCAAAGGCCGGGTGCTGGCGATCGAGAACGACACCGTTCTGATCGATGTCGGATTGAAATCGGAAGGCCGCGTTGCGCTGCGCGAATTTTCGGCTCCGGGCCGGCCCGCGGAGATCAAGCCGGGCGATACCGTCGAAGTTTATCTCGAGCGTATGGAAGACAAGAACGGCGAGGCGCAGCTCTCGCGCGAGAAGGCTCGCCGCGAAGAAGCATGGACCCTGTTGGAGAAGAGCTTCCAGGCGAGTGAGCGCGTCAACGGCGTGATTTTCGGCCGCGTCAAAGGCGGCTTCACCGTCGATCTCTCCGGCGCTGTCGCCTTTCTGCCCGGCAGCCAGGTCGATATCCGCCCGGTGCGCGATATCACGCCGCTCTTGGGTACGCCGCAGCCTTTCCAAATCCTCAAGATGGATCGCGCGCGCGGCAACATCGTCGTTTCGCGCCGCGCCGTGCTGGAAGAGAGCCGCGCCGAAGCACGCTCGGAGCTGGTCGCCTCGCTGAAGGAAGGCCAGATCCTCACGGGCGTCGTCAAGAACATCACCGATTACGGCGCCTTCGTCGATCTGGGCGGCGTCGACGGCCTGCTGCACGTCACCGATATCGCGTGGCGCCGCATCAACCACCCGTCGGAAGCGCTGCATATCGGCCAGAGCGTCAAGGTTCAGGTCATCCGCTTCAACGCCGAGACACAGCGCATTTCGCTCGGCATGAAGCAACTCGAAGCCGATCCGTGGGAAGGCGTCGAGCTCAAATATCCGGCGAATGCGCGCTTCAAGGGCCGCGTTACCAATATCACCGACTATGGCGCTTTCGTCGAGCTGGAGCCGGGCGTCGAAGGCTTGGTCCATGTTTCCGAGATGAGTTGGACAAAGAAGAACGTCCATCCCGGCAAGATCGTCTCAACCAGCCAGGAAGTCGAAGTCCAGGTCCTGGACGTCGATCCGCAGAAGCGCCGCATCAGCCTCGGCCTCAAGCAGTGCATGGCCAATCCCTGGGAAGCTTTCCTCGACAAGCACCCGGCCGGCAGCGAGCTGGAAGGCGAGATCAAGAACATCACCGAGTTCGGTCTGTTCGTCGGCCTGCCCGGCGACATCGACGGCATGGTCCACCTCTCGGACCTCGACTGGAAAAAGCCGGGCGAGCAGGCGATCAACGACTATCACAAGGGCGACATGGTCAAGGTGCGCGTCCTCGATGTCGACGCCGAGAAAGAGCGCATCAGCCTCGGCATCAAGCAGCTCCAGGCCGATCCGCTCGAAAGCGGCGCCGCCCAGATCAAGAAGGGCGATGTCGTGACCTGCACCGTCACCGGTACCACCGACAGCGGCATCGAGGTCGAGATGGCCGGCGGCTTCCCCGGCTTCATCCGCAAGTCCGAGCTGGCGCGCGATCGCAGCGAGCAGCGTCCCGACCGTTTCGCCGTCGGCGAGAAAGTCGACGCCCGGATCACCATGCTGGATCGCAAGGCCCGCAAGATCCAAGTGTCGGTCAAGGCTCTGGAGATGGCCGAGGAGAAGGAAGCCATCGCGCAATACGAGTC
>DATGLO010000076.1:0-6602 GCA_035294105.1 Allostellaceae bacterium | reverse complement strand
CGCAAGGTGTCGGCCGGCTCGTAATAGCCGATGTCGCGATAGAAGACGATCTGCGCCGCGCCTTGCGGCGGCGGCTGGATAGGTCCCGGTATTGCCGTGACGGCCGTGCCGGCGCAGCCGAGCAGTGTCAGCACGAGAAGGACGGCAAGCAGGCGTAACGGGCGAATCATGGCGAGCCGGCTGAATAACGAATAGCCGTCCTATTGGATGCATCGCGCGCCGGGGCGGCGAATCGAAGCGGCTATGCTAGATTGCCCGCCGCGCGCCTGTGCCCGCTTGGCGGAATGGTAGACGCAACGGACTTAAAATCCGTTGGCCCGAAAGGGCCGTGCCGGTTCAAGTCCGGCAGCGGGCACCACGTCACCTCAACGATAGCCGATAGCGCACGAAGCCGTCGGCTTTGACGAAACCGTCGTAGACGCGGCGCGCGGTCGCGTTGCTCTCCTGCGTGTGCCAATAGATGCGATCCCATTTCTTGGCGCGCCCGAGCCGGATGAGGTCTTCGATCAGCGCCGTCGCGATGCCGCGCTTGCGCGCTGCCGGCGCGACGTAAAGGTCTTCGAGATAGCAGAGCGGCCGCGTCGCCCATGTGCCCTCATGCAGCACCGCATTGGCGAAGCCCAGCACGGCGCCGTCATCGACGGCGACGCGACAAAAAACCGGCGAGCGCTTATCGAGGATGCGCGTCCAGCTGCGGTTGGTGACGCGCGCCGGGATGTCGACGCCGTAGAACGCGTTGTATTCGGCCCAGAGGGCTTTCCAGGCTTTCTCGTCGCGCCTCTGCGCCGAGCGAATCTCGATCACGCTGCTCATTCCCAAGGAGACGGCTTAATCTATCACGTCCCGCATGCGTTGAGCGCGGCGAGAACGCGGTCCGTGCCGCGCCAAGATGTTATGCACCGTATAACGCTTCGCGGCGTCGAGGAACGGCAGGCGCCGCCCGCGCCCGTGCAATGGGTTTTTCGCCCGAAGCCGCCGCGTGCTATGATCGCGGCAATCCCATCGGGCAACGTCGCGGGAGGAGGATCGAGATGAGCGCAGACGGCTCCATCAGGAACAGCTTGGGCTTTAGCGGCTATCGCAACACTCAACCGGGGAAGCCCGATCTGTTCCTAACCCAGGTCGGGCCGGGCACGCCGGGCGGCGAATATCAGCGCCGCTTCTGGCAGGCTGCCGCCTGGGAAAGCGAGATCAAGGATTTGCCCTTCGTGCAGCGCGTCCTCGGCGAGGACCTGGTTCTCTTCCGCGACAAGAGCGGGCGCTACGGCTGCATGCATCTCCATTGCTGCCACCGCAACACGTCGCTCGAATTCGGTCAGATCGAGCAGCACGGCATCCGCTGCTGCTATCACGGCCGGCTCTACGATATCGACGGCACGATCCTCGAAGCGCCGGGCGAGCCGCTCGAAGTGTTGCAGCGCCAGGTCGCGCAACCGGCTTATCCGACCCATGTCTTTTGCGGCATGGTCTTCGTCTATATGGGGCCGATCGAGAAGAAGCCGCCTTTCCCGAATTACGATCGCTTCAACGTGCCGCGCATCCGCATGGAGCCGGGCGATCGCTTGCCTTGGACCTGCAATTGGCTGCAGCTCAAGGAGAACGTGATGGATCCGGTGCACACGGCGACCCTACACGTGCTGCCCGGCCAGCCCAATCCTTTCGGCGACGGCTTCGGCGTCATTCCCGAGATCGAATGGGCGGAGACGCCGGTCGGCAGCATCTATGTCGCGGTGCGCCGCGTGGGTGACAATATCTGGGCGCGCTCGACCGATGCCCTGATGCCGAACATCCACAGCATCACCTCGGTGTTCGAAAACGGCCGGCAGCAGAAGATCGCGGCGCCGCCCTGGTTGACCTTGTGGACGACGCCGGTCGACGACGAGAACTGCATCAACTTCACCTTCTTCCATCTGCGCGACGACGAGAGCCGAGAGAAGCGCATCGCCGGCCAGTTCAACAATTTCGGCCAGAGCCCGAACCGGCCCTACGAAGAGCGGCAGCGCGTGCCCGGCGATTACGACGCGATGACCAGCCAGGGCGCGATCACGCCGCACAGCAAGGAGCATCTCGGCGTCGGCGATACGGGGATCGCGCTGTTCCGTCGCAATCTGCGTCGTGCGATCGAAGCGGTGCAGCGCGGCGACACGCCGCCTTTCCTTTACGATATGAATGGCAAGCCGACGCCGACCTATGGCAACGATCGCATCGTGCCGATCTCGGCGGTGCAGGGCGATCCCGACGACAAGCGAACCTTGCGCCAATATGCGCGGCACATCGTCGAGGACTATCTCAAGAACCCGCCGCTCACAGCACTACGCTGACCGCGGCTCGGCCATATCGATAAAAAAAGCCCCGCTTATGCGGGGCTTTCCGTTTTGGGTTGCGACCGGGCTAGTGGTGTTCCCAATAGTGGTCCTGGTCGCGCCAGCCGGCGCTTTTGTAATGCGTGTGAGCGTGCGAATAGTAATGCGCCTTGTTATGCGCGCGCCAATCGTTACGCGCTGAGGCGTTCGGCCAGCGATGCCAGTGATGGTCGCGATCCCAATAGCCATCGGTGAAGCCGAAGGCGACGTTGCCGGCGTCGAAATTCACCGACACGTCGGCGGCCCGCGCAGGGCTCGTCAGCAGCGGCGGCGCCCCCATGGACAAGGCGGCCGCGACGGCGACAGCCAGAAGACCTCGTTTCGTATTCATGCGGTTCTCCTGCGTTGCGAGAGAGGAGCTATGGCTTAAGCGATGCCCGTGGTGCCCGACAATCGTGGCGTTTCCATGGCAACTCGCCGACAAAAAAGCCCCGCTCGCGCGGGGCCTTTTCGCCGTTATCGCTGCGGCTCAGCGGTGGTCCCACCAATGATCGTTGCGCCAGCCCATATCGTGGTCGCGGTCATGGCGCTGGTTGTAGAAGTGCGCGGCGTTATGCGCGCGCCAATCGGACTCGGCCCGCTGGTTCGGCCAGGGATGCCAGGCATGGCTACGATCCCAATAGCCATCATTGTAGCCATAAGCGACGCTGCCTTGTTGAACCCTGAGGGCGCCGGCAGGTTGCGCGCGGCATGGCTCCCGAGCGGGCGGAGGCGTGCGTATTGCCGCACCGCCTCGGCCAAGGTTTCGCTGGCTTTTGGTTAGCTCCTGCACCATATTGCCCGCGGCTCGGTGTCGGGGGGCGCTGCGCCGATTATCGCGATCGGTGTCTCAATCGGGCGGAATCCATCTTGGAAACGGTTGCAGCTTTACCGGGCGCGGGTCAGCGTGCGCGCCGCGACCCCTACGACATCGCAGCTTTGTTGTTGCTCTTCGGGATATTCGTCCTCGTGCTCGCGACTTTTACGGATTACGGCACGACCTGGGACGAGGACTACCACTTTTGGTATGCCTTCAAAGTCCTCGATTATTACCGCTCGTTTTTTCACGACACGACGGCGCTGACGTCGCCGCCGATCAGCTATTACGGCGCGCTCTTCGACGGCGCGACGGCGCTGCTGTCGCCGATCTCGCCCTTCGGCACTTATGCAACGCGACATCTGCTTAACGCGATCGTCGGTGTCGCCGGCATCGCCGGCTGCTGGAAGCTCGGACGCGCGCTCGGCGGGCCGCGCGGGGGCTTCTTCGCCGCGCTGCTGCTGCTGCTGTCGCCGACCTATTACGGGCAGATGTTCAACAACCCGAAGGACATTCCCTTCGCCGCCGCTTATGCCTGGTCGCTCTACTATCTCGTTCGTGTCTTGCCGCAGCTGCCGAAGCCGAAGACGAGCGACGTCATCAAGCTCGCTATCGCGATCGGCATGGGGCTGGGCGTGCGCGTCGGCGAATTGTTGCTGATCTGCTATCTGCTACCGCTGCTCATGTTCGTGCCGGGGCTCGCGGCATGGCGGCGGCGGAATTGGACAAGCCTTTGGCCGGCCCTCGCGACCGAAGCCTCGTCGGTGCTGGCGCCGGTGCTCGCCATCTCCTACGCGATCATGCTGCTTGCCTGGCCCTGGGCGCAGCCCGATCCGTTGTGGAGGCCGATCGCCGACATCCTGCAATTCGACCATCACGATTTTCCCTATCCGACCCTGTTCGACGGCGCCTATATCCCGGCGCCGCAGTTGCCGCGCATCTACCTGCCGACCTTTTTCCTGATCCAGCTTCCCGAGCTGACCTTGCTGCTCCTGGCGGGAGGGGCAGGGTGGGCATGCTGCCGGCTCTGGCGCGACCGGCCGCGGCTCGAAGATATCTTGCCCGTCGCGTTGATCGCTTTTGCCGCGTTGTTCCCGATCGCCTTTGCGATGGCGACGCACGCGACCCTCTTCGACGGGCTGCGCCATTTCATCTTCGTCGAGCCGCCGCTGATGGCGCTCGCGGCCCTCGCCTTCGACGGCGCGTGGCGATGGCTGGCACCGCGTCGCCTGGCTTTCGCGTCCGCCGCGGCGATGCTCGTCGCCTATCTCGGCTATCACGCCTCGATCATGGCGGCGCTGCATCCCGACGAATATGTCTACTACAACGCGCTGGTCGGCGGCGTGCCGGGCGCGGCAGGGCGCTTCAAACTCGATTATTGGGCGAATTCCTATCGCGAGGCGATGGACGATCTCGTTGCCGAGCTGAAAGCGCGCGACGGCAAACGCTTTGCGACGAAACACTACACCGTTTCCGATTGCGGTCCGAAAGGCTCGCTCTTGCCCTATCTGCCGGGCAACTTCAGCTACGAAGACGATCCCAAGAAGGCCGATTTCTTCATCGCCTTCACCAAAGACGGCTGCGACAAGATTTTTCCGGGCACCAAGGTCGCCGAGGTCGATCGCCTCGGCACGCGGCTCTCCGTGGTGTTGCGGATGAATCCGCTGGCGGTCGCGACGGGCGAATCCCGCGTGCCACCGGGCGATTGAGCTAATCGCCGTCTTTCCATGCGGCCGCGCGCCAGCGGCCCCATAGCGACGAAACGACGATGACAAGTGCCACCGCCGCCGCATGCCAGACGAAATCGAGGAAGCTCGCATCGATCGGGTGATTGAAGTCGAGGAAAAACGCGGCCAGGCCGGCGATGCCGAGCCCGCCCAGAGCCGCGACCGGCACCGGCGCCAGCGGCTTGGTGCGCGCGAGAAAGAACAACAGCCCGACGCCCAGGGGAATGCTGAAGCCGACGATCGTTCCGAAGCAGGCGGCGCTCTCGCCGAACCGCCAGCCCTTGTCGCCGAATTCGATCCAGTCGCGCCAGCAGTTGTAACCGCTGGCGGCGAGCCATAGGATGAGCGGCGGCAGCGGCAGCCACGCCCAGGCCGGCGAGCGGTCGGGCACGCTCAGTTCGAAAGCGGCGATCACCGCGGCGATGCCGGTGAGCAGCGTCCCGATCAGCTCGAGGACGAATTTTGCATCTTCCATGCGGCGGTGGAACAGGCCGAAATCGGCGAACGACGGCAAAACCGCCGCGGCCAGAGCGGCGACGCCGATCAGCCAGAAGGCCGCGCGCACCAGAGGCGGGCGCAGGCGCTTCACCGGCGCGGCGCTCGCCGCGAGCTGGGCAACCAGCTGATCGGTCGAAGGCGGCAAGTCTAATCTCCTTTCAACTGCGTTCGCAGCGCCTTCAGCGCCCGATGCACGTTGACCTTGAGCGCGCCGACGGATTTGCCGCTGAGCTGCGAGGCTTCGGCGAGCGACAGCTCGCGCAGCTTGAGGAGCTCGATCGCCTCGCGCTGCCCCTGCGGCAGGGTGGCGATAGCCGCCTTCAGCGCCGGCGCCTCGTCGCGCACGCTCATCTCTCTATTCGCCTCGGGATCGGAAAAGGTTTCATAGGCCTGCTCGTCGAAAATCTCGGTTTTTTCGGTGCGGCCGCGGCGGCGCAAGGCATCGATCGAGCGCCGGCTCGCGATGGTCGCGAGCCAATGGGTGAAGGGGCGCGCCGGGTCGTAGGTATGGCGGACGCGGTGCAAGGTCAAAAGGATGTCCTGGACAACGTCTTCGCGGCGGTCGGCGGTGCCGTGATAGCGGCCGGCGATCGCGCGCAGGAAGGGCAGGCAGTCCTTGAGCAGCCGCTCATAGGCAACGCGGTCGCCGTCCTGCGCCGCCGCCATCCAGCGCGACCATTCGGCCTCTTGTTCCTGCGCCGTTGCCATTGGCCTATGGCGGCCCGTGGCGAAATACGCGGCCGCCGATGAGATTGCGCAGCATCTGCGACGTGCCGCCGCCGATCGTGAACATCCGGGCATCGCGCGCCATGCGCTCGAGCGGCCGGTTCCGCGAATAGCCGGCCGCGCCGAAAAGCTGCAACGCGTCGTTGGTCACCTTGATCGCCATTTCGGCCGTGAAAACCTTGGCCTGCGCCGCTTCGATTGCATTGGGGAAGCCGCCGCCCGCGCGCGCGGCGGCCTTGTAGATAAGCGCTTGCGCGGCGGCGAGCTGCACCGACATATCGGCGAGCATCCATTGCAGCCCTTGGAACTCGCCGATGCTACGGCCGAATTGCTTGCGTTCATGCGCGTGATCGAGGGCGAGTTGATAAGCGCCTTCGGCAATGCCGAGCGCCACGGTCGCGGCGCCGAGACGCTGCGCGTTATAAGCCAGCATCAAATCCGAAAATCCATGCGCCAGACCGCGCGGGGTCGCGAGCAGCGCATCCTTCGGCA
>DATGLO010000075.1:0-5230 GCA_035294105.1 Allostellaceae bacterium | reverse complement strand
GCCAAGCTGTTGGGCTTCGTCGGCGACGAGGTGTCCTATCAGCTCGGCGCGATCTTCGTTTCGACCAAGACCGCCGACAATCGCGCCGACATGCTGAACCGGTTCCTGCGCGCCTATCGCCACGGCGCCAAGGATTACCACGACGCAGTCACCGGCCCGGGCGAGAAGCGTCAGGACGGGCCGGGCACCGACTCGATGCTGCAGATCCTTGCGAAATATATCGGCCAGACCCCCGACCAGCTGCGGCCCGGCATCTCCTATGTCGATGCCGAGGCGCGGCTCGACCAGCACGACGTGCAGCACCAGATCGACTGGTACAAATCGCAAGGCGAGGTGAAGGGCAACCTTACCGCCACGACGCTCATCGACAAACGCTACGCGACCATCCTGCCCGGGCGGGAATAACGATCGGCGCGGTAGCTCAGCAGTCGCAAAGAAAATCCTGGCTGCGTGCAGCGCTTTTAGGGTTGGGTAACGCGAGGGCGCCAGATACATCGGCAGCGCCCCGCTGCCCTAGCCGCTATGCTCGAACCAATGCTCGCAATCTATATCGACGCCGATGCCTGTCCGGTGCGCGATGAAGTCTATCGCGTCGCCGAACGCTTGAACCTCAGCGTGTTCGTCGTCTCGAACGGCTCGCGCCCCATTCGGCCGGTGCACAACCCGAACGTCGCGATGATCGCGGTCGGCACCGGCGCCGACGAGGCCGATCATTGGATCGCGGAGCATATCGGCACGGGGGACATTTGCGTCACGGCCGATATTCCGCTGGCCGCGCGCTGTCTCGCGAAAGACGCGCTGGCGCTCGCGCCCAACGGCAAGATCTGGAGCAGGGACAATATCGGAAATGCGCTCGCCGGGCGCGAGGTCTCGCGCCATCTGCGCGAGCTCGGCCAGGCCGGCGGCGGACCCGCGCCGTTCTCGAAAGCCGACCGCTCGCGCTTTCTGCAGGCGCTCGACAAGCTCGTCCACGCCGCGAAGCCGCGCTAGACAAAGCCGTCGAAGGCGCGCCACGCTGCGCCGGCATTCACGCCGCATTCATAGCCGAGGAAAAAATAATGGATCCCGCCGATCTGCCGTTCATCGCCGTTTGGGTCGTCGTCGCCATCATCATCTTGGCGATCCTCAAATCCGGCTTCTTCGTCGTCCACCAGCAGACCAAGGAGGTCATCGAGCGGCTAGGCAAGTTCCACCGCCTGGCCAATCCCGGCCTCAATTTCAAATGGCCGTTCATCGACAAGCGCGTCCATATGGTGCAGATGCGCGTCCTGCAGCTCGGCGTGATGGTCGAGACCAAGACCAAGGACAACGTCTTCGTCAAAGTGCCGGTCGCGGTGCAGTATCGCGCGATCCCCGATCACGCCGCCGACACCTATTACCAGCTCACCAACGACCAGCAGCAGCTTACCTCTTATGTGCTCGACGTGGTGCGCGCCAAGGTGCCGACGCTCAATCTCGACGAAGTGTTCGAGAAGAAGGACGACATCGCCGCGGCGGTGAAAGAGCATCTCGACGAAACGATGAAGAGCTTCGGCTGGGAAGTGCTCGGCGCGCTCGTCACCGACGTCGATCCGGCCGAGAACGTCAAGGCGGCGATGAACGATATCCAGGCGCAGACCCGGCTCCAGGTCGCGGCGCAGGCGAAGGGCGAGGCCAACAAGATCCTGACGGTAAAAAACGCCGAGGCCGAGGCGGAATCGAAGCGCCTCCAGGGCGAAGGCATCGCCAATCAGCGCAAGGCGATCGTCGAGGGCTTGCGCGAATCGGTGCAGCAGTTCCGCGAGGCGACCGGCGTCAACGCCAACGACGTGCTGCGCCTCGTCTTGATGACGCAGTATTTCGACACGATGAAAGAGGTCGGCGTCTCGGCCGGCTCGAAGGTGATCCTGATGCCGCACACGCCCGCGGGCATGAGCGACATCTCGGATCAGCTGACGAAGTCGATCATTACCGGGGATGAGGCGACAAAGGTCTAACGCGCGCGGCAAGAAACGCGCGGGCAGCGCGAGGCGCCTAGCCCACCGCCTTCTCGTAAACCTCGGGCTTGAAGCCGACGGTGAGCTTGCCGCCGACATCGAGGACCGGGCGCTTGATCATCGAGGGCTGGTCGAGCATCAGCGCGATCGCTTTCTTTTCGTCGAGCCCGGCTTTCTTCGCCTCGGGCAGCTTCTTGAAGGTGGTGCCGGCCTTGTTGAGCAGCACTTCCCAGCCGACCTTCTTCGCCCAGCCCTCGAGCACCGCCTTGTCGATGCCCCGGGTCTTATAGTCGTGGAAGTCGTAAGCGACCTTGTGCTTCTCCAGCCAATCCCGCGCCTTCTTCATCGTGTCGCAATTCTTGATGCCGTAGATCGTGATCGCCCGCGCCATCGCTGCTTCCCCTCTTTTAACGTTGGCCGGCTCGCATCGCGCTAAACCCGCTTCGCGATCGCCGCCGCGAATTCCTGCGTCGAGGCTTTGCCGCCCATATCGCCGGTGCGCACTTTATCTTGATTGATCGCGGTGTCGATCGCCGCGCGCAGCCGCTGTGCCAGATCGAGCCGGCCGACATGCTCGAGCATCAGCCCCGCGGCAAGAAGCAGCGAGACCGGATTGGCGATGCCCTTGCCCGCGATATCGGGCGCCGAGCCGTGCACCGCCTCGAAGATCGCGGCGTCCGGGCCGATATTCGCGCCGGGCGCGAGGCCGAGCCCGCCGACGAGACCCGCCATCTCGTCGCTCAAAATGTCGCCGAAAAGATTCGTGGTGACGAGCACGTCGAACTGCCACGGATCGAGCACCAGCTGCATGGCGCAGGCATCGATGATGCGGTCGTTCGCTTCGATGCGGCCTTTATATTCCTCGGCGACCTTCTGGCCCATTTCGAGGAACAGGCCGGTCAGCGCCTTTAGCACATTCGCCTTGTGAACGATGGTTACTCTCTTGCGCCCGCGGCGCAGCGCGTAGTCGAAGGCATAGCGGATGACGCGCTCGGCGCCGGCCTTGGTGTTGACGCCCGAAGCGATGGCGACGGCGCGCGGATCGCCGCCGATCGGGATGTAGTGCTCGAATCCGACATAGAGGCCTTCGAGATTCTCGCGGATGAGGACGAGATCGATATTCTCGTAGCGCCCGCCCGGCAGCACCGTCCGCACCGGCCGCACATTCGCATAAAGCCCGAATTCTTCGCGCAGCCGCACATTGACCGAGCGAAAGCCGCCGCCGACCGGCGTCGTCAGCGGGCCTTTCAAGGCGAGCCGCGTCTGGCGGATGCTGGCGAGCGTATCGCCGGGCAACGCGTCGCCGCCTTGCGCGAGCGCGGTCATCCCAGCCTGCTTCACCTCCCAGGCAAAGGGCGCGCCCAGCGCATCGAGCACGACACGCACGGCTGCGACGATCTCGGGCCCGATGCCGTCGCCGGGAATCAAGGTCGCCGGGATTTTCGCGCTGCTCTCGGTCATCCGCTCACTCTCTACCCGACTGTTTCGCGTTTCTCTTCCTTACCGCGGCAGCGCCGCTCTGGCGATGCGGCGCAATGGCTGAGGCAACGTTCCTCGGCCGGAACATAATAGCAACCGGCGCCGCGCGATCGGTCGCACTTCCCTTGCCGCCTGCCCTATCCTAAGAGGCTCGCGTCGCGGCGTTGCTCAAGACGCTGCCGCAGGGCGTTCATGCGGTTTCTCGTGCCAGCATTTCGGGTCGCCCCATGACCGCCGCCGGTCTCATCGCCTCGCGCGCGCAATTCGCCTTCACCATCGGCTTTCACATCTTGTGGCCCGCCTACACGATCGGCGTGTCGGGATTCATCGTCATCCTCGGCGTGTTGCGGCTGCGCACCGGCCGCGCCGTCTATCGCGATCTGCTGCGCTTTTGGATTCATCTTTTCGCCCTCGGCTTCGCCATGGGAGTCGTGACCGGGCTCGTGATGTCCTACGAGATCGGCACGAATTGGAGCGTCTTCGCCGCGCGCACCGCGAATGTGATCGGGCCGTTCTTCACCTATGAGGCGCTGACCGCGTTTTTTCTCGAAGCCGGCTTCATCGGCGTGATGCTCTTCGGCATGAAGCGCGTGAGCCCGCGCCTCCATTTCGTCGCCTGCCTGGCGGTGGCGCTCGGCGCCACGTTCAGCGCCTTCTGGATTCTCGCCGCCAATAGCTGGATGCAGACGCCGGCGGGCTTCAGCGTCGGACCCGACGGCAAGTTCCAGCTCACCAGCTGGATGGAGGCGATCTTCACGCCGTCGTTTCCCTATCGCTTTTTTCACATGGTGACCGCGGCCTATATCGCCGGCACCTTCGTGGTGATCGGCGTCAGCGGCTTTTATCTGTGGCAGCGGCGGCATCTCGATTTCGCGCGCACCGGCCTCTCGATCGCGCTGTGGGTGGCGCTGATTCTCGTGCCGTTGCAAGGCGAGCTCGGCGACCTGCATGGCCGCAACACCCTGGAATACCAGCCGGTAAAGGTCGCGGCGATGGAAGGCGATTGGCAAACCCAGCGCGGCCAGCCGCTGGTCTTGTTTGCCTGGCCCGATATAGCGGCGGCGCGCAACGAGGACGAGCTGGCAATTCCCAAGCTCGGCAGCTTGATCCTGACGCACGACTGGGACGGGCTGGTCGAGGGTCTGACGTCCGTGCCGCCGCAAGATCGGCCGCCGGTGCCCTATGTCTTTTTCGCCTTCCGCATCATGGTCGGCGTCTGGGCGCTGATGCTGCTGCTCGCTCTGACCGGGGCCTGGCTGCGCTGGCGCGGCCGGCTCTACGATGCGCGCTGGTTTCATATCGCCTGCGCCTGTTCGAGTCCGCTGCCCTTCCTTGCCATTTTGAGCGGCTGGACCGTCACCGAGGTCGGGCGCCAGCCGTTTGTCGTCTATGGCTATTTGCGCACCGCCGATGCGGTCTCGCCGGTCGCGCCGCAAGCGGTGTTCGGCTCGCTGGCGCTGTTCGTCGCGATCTATGCGCTGCTGCTCTTCGCTTTCTTCTTCTATGCGATGCGTACCGTGCTGCGCGGGCCGCCAATCGCCGCGCCGGAGGAGACGCCGATGGCGGTGCGCCCGGGCCTCGCCACCGCGCCGGCCGGTCAGACCGGACCGGCGAAGGAATAGCGCGATGGATTGGTTGCCGATCCTGCTCGGCCTCGCCGTCGCCTTCGGCGTCTTTATGTATGTCACGATGGACGGCTTCGATCTCGGCATCGGCATCCTGTTTCTTTTCGCGCCGCGCGAAGACGATCGCGCGATGATGATGAATGCGATCGC
>DATGLO010000074.1:0-2652 GCA_035294105.1 Allostellaceae bacterium | reverse complement strand
CGCTGCCGCCGCCTCGCCAAAGATTTCGAGCGTCACGCCCGCAAGGCCGCTGCCTTCGTTCGCCTCGCCATGATCCGCATCATGCTGCGCCGATTGACAGCCCCTTCATCCTGAGTCAAAACTTTCCGGAACGGCTCTGAGCTCCGGTATGACGCGCCTTAAATCCTCGACACCGCCATAGGCCATGCGCATCAAGCCGGCGGTAAAGCGCGAATTGCCGCCGGCCTCGGCCTCCGGCGCGCGGTCGAGCAGCAGGACGCGCGCGCAGTGCTCGCGTGCGGCGAGCGCGGCACAGAAGGCGGCGTTGCCGCCGCCGACGATCACGACGTCGAAGCTTTCGCTGGGGCCGCTCACATTTCACCACTCATCGCGCGAGAGACAAAATAGCCAGCCGCTATCGAGAGCGCCAATCCCACGGTCTTGGTCCGTTTGCATCGCTCGGGCCGCTTGCCATACTCGATATTCGTTGCAGACGCAGGTGGCGCCGAAAATGGCAGCATGGGCCGAGAGTGAATGGCAGGCGCGCGTCGATCTCGCCGCGCTCTACCGGCTGGTCGATCTCTATGGCTGGTCGGATCTTCTCGGCACCCACATCTCGCACCGCGTGCCGGACGAGCCGAATCACTTCCTTCTCAACCCTTTCGGCTTCCTTTGGGAGGAAATGACCGCATCGATCCTGTTGAAGGTCGATGACGAGGGCAATGTGGTGAGCGACAGCAATCACCAGCCCAATCCCGCCGGGGTCACGATCCATAGCGCGATCCTCAAGGCGCGGCCTGACGTGACTTGCGCCATCCATACACATACCCAGGCCGGGGTCGGCGTCGCCACGCAGAAGGACGGCCTCTTGCCGCTGACGCAGCGCGCGCTGCATGTGCTCGCCCAGACCGGCTACTACGATTATGCGGGCATCGAGACGGATGCGCGCGAGCGCGACCGGATCGCGGCAGCGGTGGGCCATCACAACGTGCTGTTCCTGCGCAATCATGGCATCATCGCGATGGGCCGCACGCCGGGCGAGGCGTTCATGTGGTGCTATCGCGCCGAACGCGCTTGCCGCATGCAGCTCGCGATTCAGCAGGCCCATGTCGAGACGGTGGCGCTGCCCGACGCGGTGATCGAGGAAACGATCGAGCGCAATCGCTTCCTCAACTCGGCGGCAGGCTACCGCACCATCGGCGTCAACGAATGGCCGGCGCTGCGCCGCAAGCTCGACCGGATCGATCCCAGCTACAAGACCTGAAGCCGTGCGGCGCCCCCGATTGCGCGCGGCGGGCTGCGAGGTGCATTTCGGCAACCAGGTGGCGACCTTCGGCCGCGGCGCGAGGTCGCATTTGCCGCCGGAGGTTCGAGAGCGTGCAGGCCAGGTCGAGATCGGCGGCCGTGAAGGCGCTGCCTACGCGTTAGTCGCTTTTCGGGGGCGCGCGGCCGAGCACCGGCCGCGGCGGCGAACATTCAGCGATTGTTAACCCATGCCAACAAAGAATCGCCGGTATTTTTACCGTGGGGATTTTCAATGCCGTCAATGACTCCGATGTATAACACCTCGGTTCTGCTGGGACTGCTCGAAATTCCCTTCCTTGTCGTGGCGCTGTTCTATTCCTGGCGCACGGCGAGCGCCATGCAGGGCGGGATCTTCGGGCGGGGCATGGGCTTGATGGCCGGCGGGCTGCTCGTGATGGCTATCGGTCACGTGTTGATGCTCTTGGACAATGCGTTCGGGATCGACCTGCTCCAGGCGATCTTCGGATCGACGCTGGGCGACATCCTCTGGGTGATCGCGCTCGCCACCTCTTGGGGGCTGACCGGCACGGGCTTCCACAGCATCTACAAGGCCAGCCGCGCCTAGCTGTTTGTGCCGATTTGATGGTGCCGCTTTTTCGCCGCTTTCGATTAGCGAAACCGGATGCCGCGGCCGCCGGCACGCCGTTGGCTGCCGGCTTCATTCGCCATCTCGAGGGCGCGCTTGTCACGCGGCCGGACTCGGCTGAGCTGCGGACCGCGCTCGAGTGGTTCCATGTGCTCCCGCCCGCCGAACAAGAGCGTGATGTTGCAATCATCTATCTGCAGCTCGAGCGGGAAATCGCGGCCGCGACAAAAGCGAGCCTGAGCCAGGTCCGCGCCGAGGCGCGGCGGGCGCTTGCAACGCACTTCGCACCTCTTCTCCCGCATCCCGATTTGGCCGTCGTTTTCGCGCCGCCCAGCGAGCAGGAGCGGCGGCTCTGCCAGTGCTTGCTCGGGGAAGCGGTGGTCGAGGCCACGCGGCTGTTGGGCGCGGCCGGCGGCGATTTCTTGTGCTCGCTGACGGCATGGCTCGACGCGGTGCCGGACGCCCCCTTGCCGGTTCCGTTTGAGCTTCGCTCCACCATCCCAACCCGCGACAGCGAATGGGTGGCGTTGTTCTATCGCTTGGCCCGGCAGTTGTTCCTTTATCTTCACGGCAAACTGGGCGAGAACTGCGCAAGATCCTTCTTCGAGCGCGGCTATGACGAAGTCGCCCGGCGGTTTGGCGGGCTCGACACCTTCCCGGTCGTCGTTCACTTGCTGCCCGAGCGGCTCCTCGATTCGGATAAGTTGAGCCGGCTGAGTCAAAGTCAGATTCAAAAGGTCCTGCTGCAAAAGCTCGGCGAGCTCAACGACATCAATATGCGG
>DATGLO010000073.1:0-4619 GCA_035294105.1 Allostellaceae bacterium | reverse complement strand
CGCGAACCGGTTTGTAACCAGCGGCGCGCCTCGGTATCTTGCGGAGGCAGCGAGAAAAACGGACAAGGAGCGAAGCTCGATGACGGATCTCTATACGCGCAAGCCGCCGGGGCCGGGACACAACCAGCCCGAGGAAGAAGACGGTCCGGTCAAATGGGAGCGGTGGACGCGGCGCCGCGTTTTCGTACGCGAGCTCGCGGGTACCTACTCGCATCTCTACAAGCAGCTCCTGGAGCAGCCGCGCGTCTATTCCTCGAAAAAGATGCCGTGGAAAGGCGGGCCGCAGCAATACGGCAAGCAGATCATCAATCCGCATGCCTCGATGGTGGCGCAATCGATCGAAACGCATATCGAGGCTTACGGCCCCGGCGCTTTCGGCCAGAAACACGGCCATATGAACAGCGCGGTGTTCTATGTCATCAAAGGCTACGGTCACGACGTGCATGACGGCCGCCACATTCCGTGGAAAGCCGGCGATGTAATGATTGTCGAGAACGGCTGCGTTCATCAGCATTTCAACGACGATCCCGAGAACGAGGCGATCCTTCTCGTGATGAAGGCAAAGCCGCTCTTTCTCTTCATGCATCTGCTGTTCCAGAAGATCGTGTCCTATCCACCCGACGAGCCGATCAAGGGACACGAGAACTGGCAACCGCCGGCAGACCTCTAAGGAATACGATCCATGGCAAAATCACCCGACGAACGCGACGTCGCCCATGCCGGCAACGAGAGCTGCAGCTTCCGCACCGAGGCGATCGCAGCCTCCGCCGAATTCCGCAAGCTCTATGAGACGATGCGCAATGTCGTCCACGGCGAAGAGATGCCGTTCGAGAATTCGCCCGACGGGCTCTTGAAGCATCTCGTGCATGAGCGGCTCGGCACGCGCGAATGCTGCATCGAGGCCTATATGCAATTCCTGCCCGGCGGCGGCCGATCCGGCAAGCACCGCCATATGTGGGAAGAGGTGATCTTCGTCGCCGAAGGCACGGGCTACGACCTGCATTGGGACATGAAATTCGATTGCCTCGACAAATTCGAATGGGAATGGGAAGCCGAGCCCAAGAAACACGCGTGGGAGCGCGGCGATTTCATCTACATCCCTCCTTTCACGACACACCAGCATTTCAACGCCGACGCAACTAAGGAAGCGCGGCTCATCGTCATCAGCAACCGCATCGTGCGCGAGATGGGCTTCGACTGGCTCGATCAACTCGAACACGCGCCGGGATTCTAGGAATCCAACCAACGTCGTCATGGCCGGGCTTGTTGTCCCGGCCATCCACGAGTTCGTTGCGACACGTGGATGCCCGGAACAAGTCCGGGCATGACGGCATTATTTGTGGCTCTTAATGAAGCCCGTTATCTTTTCCGCGACTTCCTGCGGCCGCTCGGTATGGAGCGCGTGGCCGGTTTCGTCCATCGTCTCGAGCGTCGCGTTTCTGATCGGCTTCACGTAATACTTCGCGCAGTCGAACGGACAGATCTCGTCGTTCTTGCCCCAGATGAACAGCGTCGGCACGTCGATGCGGTGCAGCCAATAGGGCAGTTGCGGATTGTTGAGCCGCGGATTCCAGGCGAGCCGCGCACCGGCAGCGCGATTCTGCAGCCACACGTCCTGATCCATAGTCGCGAGTTGCTTCAGCCGCTCGTCGACGAACTTCTTGTCGTAAAACATGTGGCGCGCATGCTCTTGCGGCGACCACAGGAAGATGTCGCCGAACGGCACGTCGGGCGAGCGCACGCCGGCCGGCGCCAATAAGGTGAGGCTTTTCAGCCGTGCGGTGTTACGAATCGCGATCTCGGCCGCGGTCCAGCCGCCCAGCGAATGGCCGACGAGATGAACCTTCTCGAGGCCGAGCTTTTCCAGAAAATCGAGATAGAAAAAGGCGAGATCGCCGACGCCCATCATCCAATCGGGAATCTGCGAGCGGCCGAAGCCCGGGTGCTCGGGCGCGAGCACGCGATGCTTCTCGGCGAGGATTTTGAGGAGCGGGCTCCAATTCGAGCCGCCGGCGCCGTGGAGGAACAATAAGATTTCGCCTTTGCCGTCATCGTAGAGATGCAACTTGGTGCCGTTGACATCGACATTGGTTTCCTGCATGCGCTCCTCCGGGACGCGCGACGATAGAAAGCGGCTTCCTTGCCGGCAAGGCCGCGGCAGGCGCATAATCGCCGCAACGGGAGGTTTCCTACATGCACAAGGTCAGCATTCCCCAAACCATCATCGACCGCGTCCGCGCGCGGCGCGGCAAAGAGCACGTGTTCGACGATTTCGACCCGGCGCGCACGGCGCTGATCGTGGTCGATTTGCAGAACGGCTTTATGATGCCGGGCGTCGCCTTCGCCGAAATTCCGGAAGCGCGCGAGATCGTGCCCAACGTCAATCGTCTCGCCGCGGCGCTGCGCGCGGCCGGCGGCACGGTGGTGTGGATCGTCACCACATACGAGCCCGCCGTCGATAAGGAATGGTCGACATACTACCGGCTCTCAACGCCGGCCAACGGCGCGAAGCGCAGCGCGGCGCTGACCAAGGGCGCCAAGGGCCATGAGATTTGGTCCGCGCTCGAGGTGAAGCAAGGCGATCCGATCGTCGAGAAAAAACGCTTTTCCGCCTTCATCCAGGGATCGAGCAACCTCGATCAGGTGCTGAAGGCGCGCGGCATCGACAATCTCTTGATCACCGGCACGGTGACCGGCGTGTGCTGCGAATCGACCGCGCGCGACGCGATGATGCTCAACTACGCGGTGACGATGGTCACCGACGGCAACGCGTCCTATAGCGACGAAGAGCACAACCGCGCGTTAACCGCGTTCTACGGCACCTTTGGCGACATCATGTCGACCGACGAGTTGATCGCGCTCATCGTCAAGAACGGCAAGAAGCAGGCGGCGGAGTAGCTATTCCGGCTTATCCGGCCGGAACTTGGTCTCGGGTTTCACGCCTTTGCGTTTCTGCTGCGCGCTGATGCGGCCGTTTTCGAGATAGCGGCCGGTCGCCGCGCGCTCTGCCGCCCGGTCCCATTCCGGCAGCCAGTCGCCGAGCGAATAGCCGTACCACGGCGCTTCGGGGCGGAGCGCCGGCAGGCCGAGCTTTTCCCAGATCTTCTGCGCGCGCTCCATGTATTCGCGCTTGGGCAGGGCCAGCGGCGGCATGTCGCCTTTCGCCGTCGCGTCCATCAGCAAGCTCGAATCCTCGGCCTCGGCCGATTCGCGCTGCGGGCCGTGGCCCATGCCGCGATGCGCGACAGTCTGGACGTCCTCGACCGGATTCATGCGATAGGCCATAGCCCAGAGGATCGCATCGGCGTTGTCGGGGTCGATGTCCTCGCTCACCGCCAGGGTGATCTTGCCCATATCGCCCTTGAAGAAAGCGGCGCCGTGGAGCGCGCGCCAAATCTCGGTGCGGCTGGTGCCCTTGGCGATCGAGATCACCGTGACGCGCAAGAGGCCGGTCAGCTTCTCATGCAGCGAGACGCGCTTCACGCCCTTGATGCCGAGCGTATCGCGCAGATGCGCGAGGAACAGCGGCTCGTAGGAGACGCGCTTGATGACGCTCGATTCCGACGGCGCGACCTGGCTGATATAGGACGGGATGATGGCGTCGCGGCGATGGGTGATCGCGGTGACGCGCATCGGCATGTTGAATTCTTCGAGCGCGAGATGGCCGTGGCTTTCGCCGAAGGGCGCTTCGGGCTCGCAATATTCGGTGTCGATCAGCCCTTCGATCACCACCTCGGCCTCCGCCGGGACCAGGAGATCGACGGTGCGCGCGCGCACGACATTGATCGGCGCGCCGGCAAGTCCGCCCGCGACCTTGAACTCGTCCATATCGATCGGCAGCTTTTGCGGCCCCATGAAAGCGACATAGGGCGGACAGCCCAAGACGATTGCGCAAGGCATGGTCTTGTCGCCGCGTTTCTGGTGCTTCAAGTAATGCTGATAGCCGCCGGCGCCGCCGACGCGCGTCGCCATGCGCACGACGAGGCGATCGGGCGCCTTCAGCGCGGCGCGGTACGTGCCCATGTTCTGCACGCCGGTTTCGGGATCGCGGGTGATGACATTGGTCGCGGTCAAGGTCGGCGCGGCGTCGAACCCCGGCGTCGAGACCGGGATCGGCAGCGCGTCGAGCCCATGGCCCTCATCGTCGAGGTCTTTGCCCTCGATCACGACCTCGTGGCAGGGCGCGTCGTTGACGATGCGCGGCTCGACCGGATGGGCGATCGCATTTTCCCACTTGCGTTCAATCTCTTCGACCGGCGCGCCCATGCCGATAGAATAGATCGCGCGATTGGCGGCGATCGCGCCGACGACGACCGGCATGTCGTATTTGCGGCCCTTGCCGTCGACGATGTTGGTAAAGAGGAACGCTTTGCGCTCTTCTTCCTTCATGCCGCCGACGAATTGCCAGCGCACCAGCGGATGGAGCTCGGCGTCCTTGTCGATCTTCTCGTCGATGGTGACGAGAAGATTCTTCGCCTTGAGCGCGGCAAGGTGATCGTGAAGATCGGGATAGCCGCGCGGCGAAGCGGTCACAACGTCGCTCCGCAGTCGCAATCGACTTTGAATATGCGCGCCGCGGTCTCGCCGAGAATCGCGCGCCGTTCGCCAACCGTCAGCGG
>DATGLO010000072.1:0-2579 GCA_035294105.1 Allostellaceae bacterium | reverse complement strand
ACAATCCCGGCGGCGATATGTGGCAGTTCCAATCGAGCGACATCATCGTCCCGCAATATCTGCGGCCCGGTAATCGCGCGTAAGAACCGCATCCCGTTCGGGAACGGGGACGTAATGAAGCGTTTGGCGCTGCCGCGCGGCTGCGCCTTCGAGCTCCTCGGCGCGCGGGCCGCCGCGGCCGCCGAGATCAGGCTCATCACGACGACCATTGCCTGCCGTCCGATGCCCGCCGCCCTTGCGCCCGGGGCCTGCGCGCGGTTTAGTGACTGCGCCCGAAAGAGGCGGGGTTCTGCGGAGTTCTAAGGACATGGTCGAGCGGAGCGAAACGGCCGGCGGGATCGGCAAACCGGTTCAACGCAAGGAAGACAAGCGGCTGCTGACGGGCAAAGGCCATTATGTCGCCGATGTCTATTTGCCGAACACCGCCTATGCTGCGCTGGTACGCAGTCCTCATGCCCATGCGCGTATCCGCCGTATCGAGACCGGTGCGGCAAAGAAATCGCGCGGCGTGATCGCGGTCCTGACCGGGAAAGATTATGCGGCCGACGGGCTGCATGAGATGGACCATAGGGCCTCGCTCGTCGGCCCGCCTGACGTGACGGTGCATGTCCGCCCCGGCTTCAATACCTTCATCCATCCGCAGCCGATGCTGCCTGCCGACAAGACGCGCTATGTGGGCGAGCCGGTCGCGATCGTCATTGCCGAGACGCAGGATCAGGCAAAGGACGGTGCCGAGCTGGTCGAGGTGGATTACGATGTTCTGCCCGCCGTCGCGATGGCGACGGATGCGCTGAAGCCGGGCGCGCCGAAGGTCTGGGACGAGGCGCCGTCGAATCTCGTCGTCGATGTCGATGTCGGCGACAAGGCCGCGACGGACGCCGCTTTCGCCAAGGCCGCGCATGTCGTGAAGCTCGAATGCTGGTGCAACCGCGTTACCGGCACGCCGATGGAGCCGCGCAACGCGGTCGGCGAATACGATGCCAAGACCAATTTCTACACGCTCTATGCCGGTACCGGCAGCGGCGTCGCCAACGAGCGCGCTGCGCTCGCGAGCTGCCTCGGCGTGCCGACCGAGAACGTGCGCGCGCTTTGCGGCGACATGGGCGGCAATTTCGGCACGCGCAATTTCTTTTTTCCCGAATATGTGCTGCTGCCCTGGGCGGCGAAGAAGGTCGGCCGGCCGGTCAAATGGCTCGGCGACCGCACCGAATCCTTCGTCAGCGATTATCAGGGCCGCGACCTGACGGTCGAGGCCGAGCTCGCCCTCGACAAGGACGGCAAGTTCCTCGCGATGCGCGGCACCAATATCAGCAATGTCGGCGCGCATACGATCGCTTTCGTGCCGCTCCGGAAAGGACTCGGCCAGATGTCGGGCGTCTACGACATACCCGCCGTGCATTTCCGCGGCTGTGCCGTCGTCACCAACACGCCGCCGACCACGCCCTATCGCAGCGCCGGACGCCCCGAAGCGGTCTATGTGCTCGAGCGTCTCGTCGACATCGCGGCCGATCAATGCGGCTTCGATCCCGTTGAGTTGCGGCGCAAGAATTTCATCGCGCCCGACAAGTTCCCTTACACCAACGCCGTCGGCCAAACCTACGACAACGGCGAATACGAAAAAGGAATGGACGCAGCGCTGCGCCTCGCCGATTGGCGAGGCTTTGCCGCCCGCAAGGCCGAGGCGAAGAAGCGCGGCAAGCTCAGGGGCATCGGCATCGGCAATTACATCGAGATCGCCGGCGGTTTCCCGCGCGAGCGGGCCGAGGTGACGGTCGCACCCGAAGGCCGGGTCGAGCTGGTGCTCGGCACCATGAACAGCGGCCAGGGCCACGAGACCAGCTTCGCGCAGCTTTTGACCGAATGGCTCGGCGTGCCGTTCGAGAGCGTCGATTACGTCGCGCATGACACCAAGCGCGTGTCCGCCGGCGGCGGCTCGCATTCCGGCCGCTCGATGCGTCTCGCCAGCCTCGTCATCGGCATCGCCTCGGACGTGATCATCGAAAAGGGCAAGAAGATCGCCTCGCATCTCCTCGAAGCGGCGGTCGACGATATCGAATTCGCCGCCGGCCGCTTCGCGATCAAGGGCACCGACCGCTCTTACGGGATTTTCGACATCGCGAAGGCGGCGGCGACGCGCAAAGACCTGCCGGTCGAGCTCCAGGGCAAGCTCGACGGCATCGGGGATCAGGTCGTGACCTCGGGCGCCTGGCCTTCGGGGACGCATGTCTGCGAGGTCGAGATCGATCCCGATACCGGTGTGACGGAGCTCGTCCAGTGGAGCGGCGTCGACGATGTCGGTCGCGCGATCAACCCGATGTTTCTGCACGGCCAGACCCACGGCGCTGCGGCGCAAGGTATCGGCCAGGCGCTGATGGAGATATGCCATTACGATCGCGCGACGGCGCAGAATCTCTCGGCGTCGTTCATGGATTATGCTGTGCCGCGCGCCGATATGATGCCGCCTTTCGCGACCGAGCTGATCGAGTTGCCGGCAACGAGTCATCGCTATGGCGTGCGGCCGGGCGGCGAGGGCGGCACGACGCCGGCGCTCGCGGCGGTCACCAACGCGATCGTCGATG
>DATGLO010000071.1:0-7910 GCA_035294105.1 Allostellaceae bacterium | reverse complement strand
CACATCGAGCACCCTCCTCGATTTCCGGTGCCCGACAATGAATCACATCCGATTCCTCCGACTCAACAACTTTCCGGAACGGCTCTTAGCGTGGCGGCAGGCCCGGCTCGGTGCCGGGATCGAGTTGCATGTCGAAAGCGGTCAGCACCGCCGCCGTCCCGGCATAATTCGCCATCAGCGCGACGAGATCGACGAGGCCGCGCCGGCCGAATTGCTTCAAGGCGGCAGCGTAGGTCGGGGCGCTGACCTTGCGCGCGCCGAACATCTCGCGACCGAGTTGGATGATGTTGGCATCGGCGGCATCGACGCCCGTCAGCGGCCCGCGATGGCGGATCACATCGATGAGCGAGGCCGGCACGCCTTCCTTCAAGGCTTCGGGCTCGTGCGCCGCCCATTCGAACTGGCTGTCGCATTCGCGCGCGGTCGTCAGGATCGCCACCTCGCGCACGCGTGGGCTGAAGCCGGCTTCGAAGCGCAGGTAATAGTTCACCGGCCGCGCATATTTCGAATATTTTGGCGAATGGAGTTGGATGCCGCTCGGCCCCTTGAGGCCGCGGATCGCCCCGGCGCCGCCCTTCACGATGCGGTCGTAAGACGCTTGGCTCTCGGGATCGAGCTCCTCGCGCTTCGGCAGCGGCAAGCGGCAACCCGATTCGGGATCGATATCGCTCGGATAATTTGCCATCGTTCCTCCCCATTGTTTGCCCGACTATAGCGGAAACGGCCGGAACGGTTCGATGGTTTGAGAAGACAGAATGATTCGCAATTTTTCCGACCACGCCGCAAACGAGCGCACCTTTCTTGCCTGGACGCGCACCGGCCTCGCCGTCATCGCCTTCGGCTTCGTCATCGAGAAAGTCAATATCCTCGTCGAAACCGTTGCCAATACCGCCTCGCCGGCGGCAGCGCAGAAGCTTTTGATCGCGCGGCTCGCCGGACCGCTCGGCCGGTTCGACGGCATCGCCCTGATCCTCATCGGCATCGCCCTGATCATCATCGCCGGTCTGCGCTATGCCCGCACCGCGCGGCTGATCGACCGGCCGGAATACGCCGCCGCCAACAGCGGACGGACGGAGATCGCGCTGACGATCCTGCTGGCCTTGCTCGCGGCCGGCTTTTGCATCTTCGTGATCTTCTCCTGATCCTTCATTTTGCTTTTCACACTGGGCCAGGGTAAATTCTTTGTCAGGAGTCGGCATGAGCCGAACGGCAGGGTTGGCGCGGATTTCCGCATCAAGCCGGCAAAAGCCCCGACGCGATAAAGCATCGGGCACAAAGGGGAAGGGGAAACGCATGTCTTTCTTGAGCAAGGATCGCACAATTGCGCCGCCGGGCTATACCCGGTGGCTCATTCCGCCTGCTGCGCTGTGCGTCCATCTCTGCATCGGCGAAGCTTACGCGTTCAGCGTGTTCAACCTGCCTATGACCAAGCTTCTCGGTGTATCGCAATCCACCCCCGAGGATTGGAAGCTGACCGATCTCGGCTGGATCTTCAGCCTCGGGATTTTCTTCCTCGGCGTGTCGGCGGCGTTGCTCGGCCGTTGGGTCGAGGAAGGCGGGCCGCGCAAGGCGATGTTCACCGCCGCTTTGTGCTGGGCCGGCGGCTTTTTCATCTCGGCAATCGGCGTCTACATCCACAACATCTGGGTGATCTATTTCGGCTACGGCATTGTGGGCGGCTTCGGACTCGGCATTGGCTACATCTCGCCGGTCTCGACCCTCATCAAATGGTTCCCCGACCGGCCGGGCATGGCGACCGGCATGGCGATCATGGGCTTCGGCGGCGGCGCGTTCATCGCCTCGCCGCTCTCCGTTTGGCTCATGCGCGTCTTCACCACCTCGACGCATATTGGCGTGGGCGAGACCTTCATCAGCCTCGGCGTGATCTATTTCATCTTCATGATGGTCGGCGCGGCGATCGTGCGCGTGCCGGCGCCGGGCTGGAAGCCCGAAGGCTGGGTCGCGCCGGCGCAGCCGAAGAAGCTCATCACGACCAGCAACGTCTTTGTCTACGAAGCTTTGAAGACGCCGCAATTCTGGCTGATCTGGTGGGTGCTGTGCCTCAATGTCACCGCCGGTATCGGCGTGCTGGGCCAGGCCTCGGCGATGAGCCAGGAGATGTTCCCGGGCCGTGTCACCGCGGTCGCGGCCGCGGGCTTCGTCGGCTTGATGAGCCTCTTCAACATGGCGGGGCGCTTCTTCTGGGCGTCGACCTCGGATTACATCGGGCGCAAGAACACCTATTTCGTCTTCTTCGTGCTCGGCACCCTGCTCTACGCCTTCGTGCCCTATACCGGCGCGAGCGGCAGCGTCGTGCTGTTCGTCTGCGCCTATGCCATCATCTTCAGCATGTATGGCGGCGGCTTCTCGACCGTCCCGGCCTATCTGCGCGACATGTTCGGCACGCAGTATGTCGGCGCCATCCATGGCCTGCTGCTGACGGCCTGGTCGATGGCCGGCATCTTCGGGCCGGTGCTGGTCAACTACATCCGGCAATGGAACGTCGATCACGGCGTGCCGCCGGCGCAGGCTTATAACGTCACCATGTATGTGATGGCGTGCCTGCTCATCATCGGCTTCTTCTGCAATCTCGCGGTCAAAGCGGTCGACAAACGCCATCACATGGCGCTCGAAGCGGCGCAGCGCGAAGGCGCAAGGGCCTAGGCGGCGGAAAGGAAAGAATCATGGCTGAACAGGCAACCGGCAACGGGCTGAAGCTCACCCTCGCCTGGCTCTTCGTCGGCATTCCGCTGACCTGGGGCGTCATCCAGACCTGCATCAACGCCCTCGCCCTATTCAAATAGGGACGCTTTTAAACTAGGCGCGAGGCAGGGCCGCCTTCAGGCGGCATGGGGCGATTGCGATGCCGCGGCGTAATCGGCGAGACTGTCGAATTGCGCCGCGGTCGTGAGCAGATAGGTCCGGATCTGCGGGTCCGCCGATTCTATTGCGAGCGCTCGCAGCTTCGAGGCGCGAGCGCGATAGTCGTTGATCGCTTGGGTCGCCCGGTTTTCGGCGTCAATCCCTTCGCCCCGAACCGGAAAGCCGGCATCTTCAGAACCGTTTTGCGGCATCACGCGGCACCAATGTCGGTTTTCCACAGTCCGCTCGTACTTAGAACGTTCCGAGCCGCGCCACGGTTGCGTCCGCTATCACCCGCCGCTGACGGCCGCCAGCGCCGCTTTGGCGACAATCACGTCTTCCTCGATCTTCGCTCCGCCCGCGGCGACGCCGCCGATGACCTGGCCGTCGACGGTGACGGGAAAACCGCCCGGGACGTTGGTGAAGTCGCCATCCATGCGGATCTGCATGCTGAGCACGTTGGCTTCCGGCGCATAGCCCGTAGCGAGGCGCTGCGACGCCGAGGTGATCGCCTTCTTGATGGTCGTGCGCCCCGAAAAGAAGCGCGCGCCGTCCATCATAAGAAAGGCAATGAGCTGCCCGCTGGCATCGACCACGGCGAGGCTGATCTTGCAGCCGATCTCGTTCGCCTTGGCGACCCCCGCCGTCAGCATCTTCATGCTCGCCTCGTGGGTGATGCGATGCGTCGCGACGAAATCGGCCATCGGTTTTCCTCCTGCTGTCTCTTGGTCGAAATCTAAACCATTGGTCGCGGAAGGGAAATTCGCATTTTCGCGACGACGGCGGAACACATGTCATGGCCCGCCGTTAGCAGAGATCGGCCGGCGGAATTTTTTAGCAAGCATTGCCCTTTCCTCCTTGATCGCGCGCCGGCTCCCATCCATTGCCGAGGAAAGACATCGATGTTCATGCATAACAAGCGGTTGATGTACACGGTTCGCGTCTCCGAGCCCAATCCGAAACTCGCGACCTTGATGCTCGAGCAGTTCGGCGGGCCGCAAGGCGAGCTCGCTGCCGCGATGCGCTGTTTCACACAGGCGCTGAGCGACGAGGACCCGGGGCGCAAGGACATGCTCTACGACATCGCGACCGAGGAGATGAGCCATCTCGAAGTCATCGGCTCGATCTTCTGCATGCTCAACAAAGGCATGCGAGGGCGGATCGCCGAAGGGGTCGGCAAAGCGGCCGAGCTTCTCGCCGAGATCACGCAGGGCGGCGAGAGCCACACCACGTCGATACTTTACGGCGGCGCGGCGGCTTTGGTGAATTCGGCGGGTGTGCCTTGGACCGCGGCCTATATCGACAGCATCGGCGATCCGACTTGCGATCTGCGCTCGAACATCGCCGCCGAAGCGCGCGCCAAGATCGTCTATGAGCGTCTCATCAACGTGACCGACGACCCCGGCGTCAAGGACGCGCTCGGTTTTCTCATGACGCGTGAAGTTGCGCATCAGAAGTCGTTCGAGAAGGCGCTCTATGCGATCGAGCCGAATTTCCCGCCCGGCAAGCTGCCCCCGAAGAAGGAATTCGCGAACGTCTACTACGACATGTCGCAAGACGCCGCGGCCGAAGCGCTGCGCGGCCCGTGGAATTCGGGCGGCGATTGGCAATTCGTCAGCGATCGCGACGAGCAATGTGCGGTCGATGGGGGCGACGGCATGGCGACCGTCAAGCTACGCAAAGAGGAGAAGACCGCGCTTGAGCATGTGGCGGCGCGAACCTTGTCCAATCCCGATTCCGATCCGATGACCGGGGCCGAGCTTGGCGCCGGCCAGGGGCCGCGCGGGCTCACGGGCGAGACCGAGAGCAAGGGCGAAGGCCGGCATAAGCGCTGAGCTTCCGCACTGGCATTCGCGGCGCGGCACTTGTAGCCTTGTGCCATGCCGCGTCGCGAACTGCCGAGCCGTATTTCGAGCTTCAGCCCCAACAAGCTGAAGCTCGGACTGTTCGGCAGCAACTGCTCCTCCGGCCGGGCGGCGACGCGCGTGCCCGAACGCTGGCGGGCCAGCTGGGACGACAATCTGAAGCTTGCGCAGATGGCCGACGCCGCGGGCATGGACCTGATGCTGCCGATCGGACGCTGGCGCGGTTATGGCGGCGAGACCAATTTCGAAGGCGATAGCTGGGAGACGGTGACCTGGGCCTGCGGGCTGCTCGCGAACACCCGGACCATCAATATCTTCTGCACGGTGCACGCGCCGCTGGTTCATCCCGTTTACGCGGCCAAGCAATTCGTGACCGCCGACCATATCGGCCGCGGCCGCTTCGGCCTTAACATCGTCTGCGGCTGGAACCAAGACGAGTTCGACATGTTCGGGGCCGAACAGCGCGAGCATGATAACCGCTATGCCTATGGCGCCGAATGGCTCGAGGCGATCAAGACGATCTGGGAGAGCGACGAGGATTTCGACTTCCGGGGCCGCTTTATCCAGCTCAAAGGCGTACAAGGCAATCCCAAGCCGTTCGGCGACACGCGGCCGCTGATCATGAATGCCGGATCGTCGCCCGCCGGGCGCGCCTTCAGCGCCAAGAGCTGCGACGTGCTGTTCCGGCCGTTGCGCTCGCTCGAAGCGGGCGCGCAGGAAGTGCGCGATACGGTCGCCGAAGCGCGCGCGCACGGGCGCGAGATCGGGGTTTATTGCAACGGCTACGTCGTGTGCCGCGAGAAGAAAGCCGAAGCGGAGGATTATCACCGCTACTACGCCGAGGAGATGGGCGATTGGGAGGCGGTCGATCGCCTCATCTCGCTCAACAAGGTGAATTCGCAATCCTATTCGGCCGAATTCTTCCGCGCCTTCAAGATCCGCTTTGCCGCGGGCCATGGCGGATTCCCGCTCGTCGGCGATCCGGACAGCATCGCGCAGCAATTGGCGCAAATCAGCGCCGCGGGGTTTTCCGGCATTTGCTTTTCCTTCGTCAATTACCTGGACGAATTCCCGTTCTTCCGCGACGAAGTTCTGCCGCGGCTCGAGCGCATGGGACTACGCATACCCGCGCGCTGACCCGACGAAACGAAGCGGCCCGGCGGAGCCCCGGCCGCTCGACCAGCACGACATGGCCGTTTATCGCGGTGTAGCGATCGGTTGGCAACCTCGGCACAGCGACCGTTCGGGCGCGAACAGCACGGTCGCTAATTTTCTTCGCTGGGCGTCGGATAGCCTTTGCGGCGTTTGAAATCGGCGATGCGCTCTTTGACGAGCCTCGATAAAGGCAGATCGAGCCCGGTCGCGGCGGCCTCGGCCAAGACGATGCGCATGTCCTTTTCCGCCCAGGGCGTCGGCCGCTCGTCGGCGCGCGCAGTTAACGAGAAATTCTCGGCACTCGAATGCGTCAACGCCTCGCGCAGCTTGCCGGCGTCGACGCCGAGCGCCGCGCCCAAGCGCAACCCTTCGTCGTTCGCGCTCATGCACGCCCAAAGGATCAGGTTGTTGACCATCTTGCCGATCTGTCCGGCGCCGAACAGGCCGAGATGGAAAATGTCGGAGGCGAAGCACCGCATCACTGGCTCGCAAGCGGCGAAGGCCGCTTCGTCGCCGCCGCCGAGGACCAGCATCGTGCCGGCCTCGGCGAAGGGCTCGCCGCGCGTCAGCGCCATGTCGATGAGCACGATTCCGCTGCCCTCGAGCCGCCGCGCCAGATCGCGCGCGTAGGACGGCGCGATCGTCGAGCCCATCGCGATGATCAGGCCCGGCCGCGCCGCTTCGCGAATCCCCGCGGCGCCGAACATCGCACGCTCAACCTGGACATCGAAGCCGACGACGACCAGCACGGCGTCGCTGCGCTCGGTCAGCGCGCGCGGGCTTGGCGCGATAGCGACACCCAGCGCCGCAGCGCGATCGCAGGCCGCCGCGTTCGGATCGCAGCCAGCCACCACAAAGCCCTTGGCGATGAGATGCCGCGCCATGGGGCGACCCATCGCGCCGAGGCCCAGAATACCGATGCGGCGCGGCGTCTCCACGAGCCTCAGGCCTTATGGCCGTAGAGCCAGTCGAGCGGCGCGTAATCCGTTGCCGACCGCGTCGCCAGCATCGCATTGCGCAGCTGCGCATTGATGCCGTCAAGATGGAAGAACGCGCCCATAGCCCGCGCCGTCAGTTGCACCCGCGCCGTGCGCAGGTAGCGCGCGTCACGATATGCGGTGAGCGCCCTGGCAGGATCGCCGATTTCGGCAACACACCGTGCGAGGCAATACGCATCCTCGATCGCCTGGCAGGCGCCTTGGGCGATGTATTGGAACATCGGATGCGCCGCATCGCCCAACAGTGCGATGCGATTGCGCACCCAATCCGCGATCGGCTCGCGGTCGTACATCGGCCAACGAATGTGGCGCCACATCAGCTTGACGGATTCGCGCACGTAGCCGCAGCACTGCGCGTAATGCGCATCGAGCTGCTCGGGGGTGCCCCAATCGTCGGAACTCGTCGAATAGGTCGGGCTGCGAAACACCGCGACTTGATTGAATTCTTCGCCGGCGCGGATCGAATACTGGACGAAATGCATGTTGGGCCCGACCCACATCACAACTGTATCGGCGCCGGCATGCGCCGATGCCTGATTCATCGGCAACGTGCCCCGATAGGCGACGTAGGGCACGCGCGTCGGCTCGTCGGGATGAAGCATACGGCGAATGCCGGACCAGAGCCCGTCGGCGCCGATGAGAATGTCGGCCTCGTAGGTCTCGCCATCGGCGCAACGCGCCAGCGCCCGGTCGCCGCGATCCTCGACCGCGACCACGTCGCGCGAGGCTTCGAGCGTGACCCGCCCACTTTGCTTGCATGCCTCTAGCAGCACGGAGAGCAGATCGCCGCGATGCATCACGAGATAGGGATGCCCGAAATGCTTGCGGAACGCGTCGCCGAGATCGACCGAAGTGATCGGCTTTTCGCCGAGCGCGTCCATCCATAAAAGGCGCGCGGGGAAAACGGCATGGGCGGCGAGCGCATCCATGACGCCGAGCTCGCTCAGCACACGCGTCGCATTGGGCGCAAGCTGCAAGCCGGCGCCAATCTCGGTGAAGGCCGCGGCTTTTTCGACGACGTGAACCGCGC
>DATGLO010000070.1:0-8319 GCA_035294105.1 Allostellaceae bacterium | reverse complement strand
CTGGGCCTTCACGCTTACCGCAACCGCCTACAATCTCATCAGACTGCCCAAACTCCTCAGAGCGGTCTGATGTACGCGCTGCCAAGCAGCGTGACGCGCAGTAATCACGCCGGCATCACTACCAACCCGCGCCGCCATGAGATCAAAACGACCTCGTCGACGAGTTCTTCAGCAGCCTGCTAATGCGACCAAGCTGGCTCCGGCGATGCTTAGCGCCTGGCTATTCACACGCAACGACTATTATCGAGATCCGAATGGACTGCCGAATATGGACGCGCTTCAATCCAATATTGATACTTTAACTCAGCTCGGTTGCCTGAAATCGCGTATCGACGTCCGGAAATACAGTGACCTGAGCCTTGTTGCCGAAGCAGCAAAGCGACTGCAGTAGCGCGCCCCGCCGGCATGGACCTAGATAGCCACCCAATCGTGTAGCTCGCTGTCGCCGTCGATTCGGATGCTGCGGCAGATCTGCGCGGTCAGATATTTCATCATGCCGGGCTTTTCCGGCAGGCGGATCGCCTCGGCCAAGCTCTCCTGATGGCCTTTGCTCATGCCGAGCGCGTAATCGACGCCGTCCCGCTTTTTTTCCAGCATCGTCGCGGCTAGGCGCGCGCGACCTGCCGCGCGGCGTTGAGCCGCGCCGTTCTCCGCCGCTGCGGCTCCTCTTGCATGTCGCGCAATCGGCTCTCGATCGTACGCAGCATGGAAAAAAAATCGCGCCGCTTTTGGCGGTCGTAATCCTTCAAGAGCCGCTCTTGAATGACGCCGATCCGTTGCACGACCGCCTTGACCGTGCGCCGGCCGGCCAGCGTCAACTCCAGCCTGATCTTGCGTCCGTCCCGCTCGTGAAGACTGCGCTCGACGAGGCCTTTGTTGAGCAGACCGCGGACGGCACGCGATACGGCGGCTTTGTCGACCGTCGCCCAACGCGACACCTGAACCGCTTCGATAGGGCCCCAAACGGAGATGGCGGCGAGGACCCGCCATTCATGGGTATTGAGCCCGAAGTTATCCGAATAGACGGCCCCGACGGCACGGCTCAGCAAGAGCTCCAGCATGCTGATGCGGTAGGTCAAAATTTCGTCGAGGGATTGCGCACGTGACATTGAATTTCGCGTCATTGGTCCTGAACATGCCGCAACATGCCGCGCGGGCTTCGCGATTTCAACGGCCCGAGCCTTGAGCCGGCGGCGATCCGGTGCCTTCGGTCGCAGAATGGGCGCAGGCGAGCGAACGAAAACGCGCCCTCGCGTATCGAAACGGAGATCGGCTCCAGGCCCTTCACCCGGCCGGCAAATTTCCGTGCAAAGGACGGTCGGCATAAAGGTATAATGGATAACGCCTCGAGACGAATGCTCGAGGATACGCGCAAAGAGCAAAGACCGTGCGGTGAAACGACACGGCGCGCAACAGGGAAAGGAAACCGACCGATGCTTCAAACCGGCATCTTTCGCAGCAAGTGGTGGATGGTCGCCGCGGCGCTGGTCGCATTGACGGCCAATACCGGCGTCATCCAGGGTTTTTCGCTCTCCGTCTTCGTCGTGCCGATCACGAAGGACCTCGGGATCACGCGCGGCGAACTGTTCGGGGCGCCGATCTTCGGCTCGATTTTCTTTCTCCTCGTCGTAACGCCGCTCTTCGGCAAAGCACTCGATCGCTACGGTCTGCGGCGCGTGCATATGCTGATGATCGCCGGCTACGCGATCGGGACGATGTGCCTCGCATTTCTGCGGCTGCCGTACTACGCCATCGTTCTGCTCTTCTCGTTCCAGCAGCTCTTTGGCTCCGGCCAGTCGCCGATAGCCTATACGAAGGCGATCGCCGCGTGGTTCGATAAGGATCGGGGACTCGCGCTCGGTATCGCCATCGCCGGCGTTGGTCTGGGTGTCGCTATCATTCCTCCCTACGACACTTACATCATCGAGCATTACGGGTGGCGCGCCGCCTTCGTCGGCATGGGCGTCGCGATCCTGGTGCTGGCGCTCATTCCGGTCTTTTTATTCGAGCGCGAGCCGCCGATCCCTCCCGAGCGCGAGCGGCCCAAGAACGATACCTCGATCCCCGGTTACCTCTGGCGCCAGGCCGTGCTCCATGACTGGCGCTTCGCCGCGATGACGGTCGCGTTCTTCCTCGCGCCGATCGCGATCAACGGCACGATAACGCAGATCGTGCCGATGCTTCTCGATCGTCACGTGCCGCTTGCGGTTGCCGTGGGCGCGCTCTCCGCCTCGGGAGTCGCCCTGACGGGGGGAAGGATCCTCTCGGGCTACTGCCTCGACAAGATCCACGGTCCCTATGTCGCGGCCTTCTTCTTTGCTGCGTCCGGGGTCGGGATCGCCTTGTTGGCGGCCGGCTATTCGCCTTTCCTCGGCGTTGTCCTGTGCGGCATGGGCGTCGGCGGTGAGGTCGACCTGATGGCTTTCCTCGTCAGCCGGTATTTCGGGCTCCGCTGCTTCGGGGCGATCTACGCGTCGATGTTCGGTTTGTTCAGCCTCGGCGTGGTGCTGGGGCCGTTCTTCCTCGGCCTCTCTCACGACAAGTTCGGTTCCTATGAGCCGATGATGCTGCTGAATATCGCATTCATCGTGGTGATCTGCCTGTTGCTGATCGGCCTCGGTCCGTATCGCTTCGCGGTGCGCAAGGATACCGGCGCGCCGGCGGTCGCGAGCGCGCCTGCCGAATGACCGAGGCTGGACGATTGAGGAAGCGGCCCGCGGTCGTAGCAGCCCTAACATTGCTGCTTGCGCTTCCTCTGTCGCCTCTCGTCGCCTTGGCGCAAAGCTGGGACGATGTCGTCAAAGCCGCCAAGGCCGAGGGCGAGGTCGATGTCCATGGCGGACCCGGCAAGCTTTACGAGGACGTCCTGACCGGCGGGTTCAGCAAAGCTTATCCCGGCATCGATTTGGTCTTCGTCGGCACCAGCGGGCGCGATGTGATCCTCCAGATCGAGCGCGAACGCGAAGCCGGGATTTATAAATGGGATGTCTATGTCGGCGGCACGTCCTCGACGCTCGAGACTTTGAAGCCCGCCGGCGCCTTCGCCCCTTTGCGGCCGGCGTTGATCCTGCCCGAAGTCATTGACGATAAAGCGTGGCGCTACGGCTTCGACGCCGGGTGGATCGACAAGGAAAAGACCTTCATCTTTTCCTTCGACTACACGATGAGCCCGCTGGCGATGGTCAATTGGGGCGTCGTCTCGCATGACGATCTCAAAAGCTTCGCCGATCTGGCAAAGCCGCAATTCGCCGGCAAGATCGTCTGGGACGATCCGCGCCTGCCGGGCCAAGGATCGTTGACCGGCCAGGAACTCTTGAAGAACGAAGGCGCCGATTTCGTCGAGCGCCTCTTCGCGCAGCAGAAGATCGCTTTTACCGCCAATCGCCGGCAGGAGGCGGAGTGGATCGTGCGCGGACAATATCCTATCGGAGTGGCCGCGCCGGTCGATGAAATCGCGCGCTATCAGGCGCAGGGCATCGGCCAGGACGTCAAGCCCTTCAACGGCGAGATACAGAAGCTCTCGGGCGATACCGGCTTCGGTACCGTCGCGCTCATGGACAAGGCGCCGCATCCGAATGCCGCCAAGGTCTACATCAACTGGCTGCTGTCGAAAGCGGGACAGACGGATTGGCGGAAGACGGAGCGAAATTCGCGCCGCCTCGACGTGCCGCCCGGCGCGCCGAGCGAAGTGCCGCCGCCCGGCATGCCTTACTCGAACCTTCAGGCCGAGGATCAGATTCCGATCCGCGACCAATTCGCCGCCATCGCCAAGAAGCACATTCCCGTCACCGCCCAGTAGGGTGCAGGATCGCGGAGCGGGAACACCGGCAGAGAGGACGTCATGCAGCACCGGTCGAAACACTACGAAAATATCCTCATCGGGCTGATGTTCTTGACGTTCGGCACGATCTTTCTCGATCGCATGGCGCAGTTCTATCTCGCGCCCTACATCATTCCGGACCTTCACCTCAGCAACGAACAGCTCGGCATGATGGCCTCGGTCTTGGGCATCGCCTGGGCGTTGAGCTGCGTGTTCTTCGGCGCGATCTCCGACCGCGTCGGCCGGCGAAAAATTCTGATCCCGGCGATCTTCGTGTTCTCGGCGCTGTCATGGCTCTCGGGCGTCGTCCATAGCTTCGGCGAGATGATACTGGTGCGCTTTCTCCTCGGCCTCGCCGAGGGCGCCTGCTATTCGCCGCTGATGGCAACCACTGAGGAATCTTCGAGCGATCATCGCCGCGGCCGCAATGTCGGCCTCGTCGTCAGCGCGGCGTCGCTCGTCGGCACCGCCGTCGCTCCCATCCTCACCACGCAGGTCGCAGCGCATATCGGATGGCGGTGGTCGTTCTTCGTCGCCGGGGTGCCGGGGATGATCCTCGGCGCGGTCATCTGGTGGTATGTCGCGGAATCGAAGGGACGGCGAATTGTTGGGGCGGCGGCGGAATCCTTACGGCCCGACTACCGCGAGTTCTGGAGCCTCTTGCGTTATCGCAACGTGCTGCTCTGTGCGCTCGCGGCGTCCGCCAACCTCACCTCGCTCTTTCTCTATGCCGTGTTCGCGCCGCTCTATATTACCCAGGTGGCGCAGCAGGCACCGACGACGGCGGGCTTCCTCATGGGCGCGGGTGGATCGGGCGCGTTCGTCGCCGGCTTCGTATTGCCGGCCTTGAGCGACAAGATCGGCCGCAAGCCGGTCCTCGCGGGCATGGCGATAGCCTCGATGCTGCTGCCGATTTCGCTTTTGCCGCTGGGGCTCTATCAGCACCTCTATCTGCTCGGCTTTCTCCAATTCCTTTTCAGCACGAGCCAGGCGATTACGGCCGTGGTGCTGGTGCTGATCCCGACCGAAAGCGTGCCCGCCAAATTCACCGCCACGGCCATCGCCATCGGCACGATGACCGCGGAGATCGTCGGCTCGACCATCGGGCCGGCGCTCGGCGGTATCATTGCCGGCGCCTATGGGCTCGAGCCGACTCTCATCATGGCATCGCTCGCGAATATTGTCGTTCTGGGCGCGGTGCTGGGCTTGATCGAGACGCGCGGCAGGCGCGCCCGGGCCGCAGCGGTGGCGACGGCGTAAGCGGCGGCTCCCTTGCAGACTCAATCCCATTCCATCGGCAAGACCACGTAATTTTTGGCCCAGGTCATCGCGCCGGCGCGCGATCTCGTCACGTAATCGATTTCGGCAAGCTGCCGCCGCAAATCGAAAGCGTTGTCGTCGGCAATCGATCCGATGCAGTTCGCCCTTGAATTTGATGAGCACGCCGCGATGCAGCATGCGCTCGCGCAGAAGACCCTCGCCGACGCCGGTCGAGATCAACAGATCGGCGCTGTCCTGCTCGAGCAAGCCGGCGCGCAACCTGTGCTCGATGTAATCCCTGCTCCTGTTCTCGAGGACAACGGTGGCGATCCCCTCCAAATGGAGGAGGTGGGCAAGCACCAGACCGGCCGGGCCTGCTCCGATAATGGCAATCTGCGTCCGCATCGTTTTAACTCTTTACTCCGACGAGGTTGCGCGACACGGCCGCATGGGCACAGCTCTTGGGCCGTGATCTTTTCTTAGCCCGCGAACCTCTCGCGACGCTATCGTCGGCGCTCGCCCGCATTGTTTATACGCTCGCGCGGGCGTTGTATTCTGAGGGCGAGCGAGGGCGGCCGAAACCAATCATACGGCCACGGGGAGGGACCATGCAGAGCGATATCACCGCCAATGGCGTTGCCGCAGGGCGCGACGCGCGCGTCGTTTCCGCGACGACATTGAACGAGCAGCGCGCCGACATCATCGCGCGTCTCGAAAGGCTGCCCTTCTCGCTGCTGCATCTCCGCCTCGCGGCGATCTTGTCGGTCGGAACGTTCTTCGATGCCTTCGACGCGATCTGCATCGCGGTCGCGCTCACCGTCATCTTCACCACCCTGCATATCGGCTTTTTCGACGCCGGGCTCGTCTTCAGCTCGGCTTACGTCGGCCAGTTCGTCGGCGCCTGGGGCTTCGGTCTTTTGAGCGAGAAGTATGGCCGGAAGAATGCGTTCATCTGGGCCCTGCTGCTTTACGGCGTGCTCAGCATGGCGACGGCGCTTGCCTGGAACCTCGAAAGCCTCGTTTCGATCCGCGTGGTCCAGGGCCTTGGCCTCGGCGGGGAAATTCCCGCCGCCGCGGTGCTGATCAACGAGATGCTGCGGAGCCGCAAGCGCGGGCGAATCAGCATGATCTACCAAACCATTTTCCAATGGGGCGCGCTGCTGACGCCGGTCATCGGCCTGCTGTTCTTCAATCTTTTCGGCCAGCAACTCGGCTGGCGGCTGATGTTCCTCTTCGGCGGCATCCCCGCTTTGGCTGCGATCTACGCCTGGTTCGTGCTGCCGGAATCGCCGCGCTGGCTCGCCGATCGCGGCCGCTACGACGAGGCGGATGGCGTGGTGCGCGAGATGGAAAATCAGAACTGGCCCGAGCCGCTTCCGGCGCCGCAGCGCGTCGCGCCGCCGCCGCTGGAGCAGCTGCGCTTCGGCGAATTGTTCGGCGGCATTTATCTGAAGCGCACGCTCATGGTGTGGACCGCTTGGCTCTGCTCGTTTTTCGTCGCTTACGGCTACAGCCTGTGGCTGCCGACGCTCTATGTGAAAATCGGCGGCCTGCCGGTGAACGATGCGCTGGCGTTGTCGATCGTGCCCTGGATCTGCAACATGACGCTGATGTACTCGAGCGCGATGGTCATCGACCGTATCGGGCGCAAGCCGATCTTCGTCTTCGGCTTTTGCGCGATCCTCTGCGCCGGGTTCGGCGGCGCCTTCATCATCGGTTACTGGCACACGACGGTGTGGCAGGTCCTCTTCGGATGCGGTCTTCTCTTGGGCATCGGGACGTCGCTCACCACAACGATGCTCTTCACCTATACCTCCGAGCTCTATCCGACGCGGATGCGCGGCCTCGGCGTGGCGGCAGGCAGCGGGATGCTGCGGCTCGCGGCGGTAATCGCGCCGGCCGCGGTGGGCGGGCTGCTCGGCTCGGGGTTCGGCATCGGCAGCGTCTTTGCGATGTTCGGCGTCGCGGGGCTGATCGGCGCCGTGGTGTTGGCTTCCTTCGGTATCGAGACCAAGCAGCAGAGCCTCGAGACGCTATCTCCTTAACGACGCGTCGAAGCGCGCGCCGCCGCGATCGCGCGCCAGACCTTTTCGGGCGTTGCCGGCATGTCGATATGCGTAATGCCGAGCGGCGCGAGCGCATCGACGACGGCGTTCATGATGCAGGCGAGCGCACCCACATTCCCCGCCTCGCCCGCGCCTTTGACGCCGAGCGGATTCTTCTTCGTCGGCACAGGATTGTTGGCGCATTCGAACGAGCACATCGTATCGGCGCGCGGCATGCCGTAGTCGAGAAACGAGCCTGTCAGAAGCTGACCGTTCTCGTCATAGACGATCGCTTCGCTGAAAGCCTGTCCGATGCCCTGGCCGATGCCGCCATGAATCTGGCCCTCGAGCGTCAGCTTGTTGATCACCGTGCCGACATCATCGACGACGCAATAGCGGATAATTTCCGTGCAGCCGGTCTCGGGATCGATCTCGACCTCGCAGATCTGGCAGCCGTTCGGGAAAGTCGGGGTCGGCGGATGCGGGTGGAACACGCCGGTCTCGAAAATCCCGAGCTCCAGCCCCGGCGCTTGGCGGCGCGGATCGAAGGACGCGCGGACGACGGTCTTCAGCGGAATCGCGCGGTCGGTTCCGGTGACGCGGAACTGGCCGGCCTTGAACTCGATATCGGCTTCGGCGGCTTCGAGCAGATGCGCGGCCGTCGCGCGCGCCTTCTTGACCACCTTGTCGGAGGCGAGAACCGCGGCGGCGCTGCCGAGCGCCGCAGAGCGCGACGAAAAGCTGCCCCAGCCATAGGGGATGGCGTCGGTGTCGCCGGTCACGACCCGGATGTCGTCCGCATCGATGCCGAGGCGATCGGAGATGATCACCTTATACATGGTCTCGTGGCCCTGGCCGTGCGGGATCGAGCCGACCGCGACGGTGACGCAGCCCGAGGCGTCGAATTTGAGGCTGACGACCTCGCCTTCGGCCTGGCCGGTCTGTTCGACGAAATTGGCGATGCCGATACCGCGCAGCTTGCCGCGCTTCGCCGCTTCGGCGCGGCGCGTCTCGAAGCCCGCGTAGTCGGCGGTGGCAAGCGCTTGGCGCATGTTGCGCGGAAAGTCGCCGCAATCGTACGTGAAAGTGAGGCCCGTCTTGAACGGCATTGCTTCGGGCGGGATTAGATTCCGTAAGCGGATTTCGGCGCGGTCGATGCCCATTTCGCGCGCGGCGGTGTCGATCAGCCGCTCC
>DATGLO010000069.1:0-2907 GCA_035294105.1 Allostellaceae bacterium | reverse complement strand
ATATAGCTGAGATCGATCGAGTTATGCATACTGCCGACCATGCCGTGCTGGGCGACGATGAGGACCGTCAGCACGCCCGCCTCGTTCAGATAGGTGAGCAGCTCATGCACCTGCAAAATCAGATGCCGTTCCTCCGGCATCGCGTTGAGCAGGCCATTCAAGGTATCGATGACGACGATTTTCGTGTCGTGGCGTTCCACCATATCGCGGACGAGCTCCGAGAACTCGCCCGGCGACATCTCGGCCGGATTGAGCGGCTGGAGCCTTATCAAACCGCTTGCGATGAACGGGTCGATCGGCATGCCGAGTCCGGCGGCGCGATCGCGGATGCTGCCCGCGCTTTCGTCGAAGGCGAAGAGCGCGCAATGCTCGCCGCGCTGCGCGGCAGCCGTCACATAGCTGATCGCGATCGAGGACTTGCCGGAGCCGGCCGGCCCGACAAGCAGCACGCTCGTGCCGCGCCGCACACCGCCGCCGAGCATCTCGTCCAGCTCGGGCGATACGCCGTGGACGACATCCTTAACCGAATCGCCGAAATGTGTCGCGATCAGGCGCGGAAAAATATCGAGGCCACCGGTCTTGATCGAATAATCGTGGTAGCCGCCGCGAAATTGCACGCCGCGCATCTTGGTAATGCGCAGGCGCCGGCGCTCGGCACCATAACCGATCGCCAGTTGCTCAAGCGTGATGACCCCATGGGCGATGCTGTGCAGTTGCAGATCGTGGGTTTCGGACGTCATGTCGTCGAGCAGCAGGACGGTGGCGCCTTGCCGCGCGAAATACTGCTTGAGCGCCAATATCTGCCGCCGGTAGCGCAAAGCGCTCTGCGCCAGCAGTCGTACTTCCGACAAGGAATCGAGAACGACGCGGGTGGGTTTCAGGCGGTCGATATGCTCGATCAAAAGGTTCATCGTTTCCCCGAGCTCGACCTCCGACGGATGGAACAGCGTCTGGCCGCTCGCGCCAGCGAGAGCGCTCTCGGGCGGCATGAGATCGAAAACGTCGATGCCCTCGAGGTCCCATTGATGGGTGGCCGCGGTCGCACCCAACTCGTCGGCGGCTTCGGACAGGCTGACGTAAAGCGTCTTTTCGCCTTCGGCGCGACCCTTGAGAAGAAATTGCAGGCCGAGCGTGGTTTTGCCCGTGCCCGGCGTCCCTTCGACCAAGTGGAGGCGGTGGCGAACGAAGCCGCCGGCGAGGATATCATCCAGCTTGTCAATGCCCGAGCGGGCACGATCGTTGCTCACCTGGATTCCTTTCGCTTTTAGGCCCGCGTCGTGAGAAGCGAGCGGATGGAACGGGCTTCTCGATCGCGAGAATAGACCCGGCGGCCCAACGGCCAACGGAGCAAAGATGTCGATATCCATTGCGGTTTTTTCGGGGCAGAACGCCGTCAAGCCTGCGGCGCGCGGCGGCTATCTGTCGACGATCGCACGTCCGCGCGACACAAAGAAGCCGAGATAGATTAGCGGCATCATGGCGACAAGCATGATGACGACAATCGCCGAAGCGGGCGCGAATTGCGAGCCGGTCCAGAGATTCCAGATCTCGACCGAGAGCGGCAGGTTGTCGTTGGTCGAGAGCAGCACCGGCACGGTCAGCTCGCGATAGGTCAAGAGTGCGATCCAGATGAAGGCATAGCCGAGGCTCGGCCGCAGCAGCGGAGCAAGGACGCTGCGCAAGACGCCGCCCAGCCCCGCCCCGGCGATCTGCGCGGCATCTTCGAGCTCGCGGTGGATTTGGATGAGCGCGCTGTTGGTGAGCCGCGTCGCATAAGAGAGGCGCGAGACGACATAGACCAGCAGCAACAGCCACACCGTGCCGTAGATCGGCACGACGCGGTTGATGACGAAGAGCGCCAGCACCAGCGCCGCCATCGAGAAGACGATGCTCGGCACGGAGAGCGGCACAAAAGCGACGAAATCGAACAGCGCGCGGCCGGGCACGCGCGAGCGCAGCACGAGCCAGCTGATCGAGAGCGCGATCGCGAGCGTGACGACCGGCGCGAGCACCATGAGGATCGCGGTGTTCTTGAGCCCGCGCCACACCATCTCCATCGGCAGATGGGCGTAGTTCGCGAGCGACATCGAGGCGATCGCCTGCATCGTCGGCGGCTGCGGGAACTGCACCGTCGAGGTCCAAAAGATCACCAGCACCGGCAGGAGCTGCGATAAGAAGAGATAGAGCGCGACAAAGGTCAGGGCAAAGACCTTGCCGCCGCCGGTCAGCGCGACGAGCCGCGGGCGATAGCCTTTGCCGGTGACGACGGCGTATTGCGGCGCGCGCCGCTGCATCCGCGCATACCACCAGGAAAGCAGCAGCCCGAGCACCACGGTCACGGTCGAAAACGCGGCGACGTCGCCGTATTGCGGATCGCCTTGCGCGGGCTGCATCTGGTCGAAGGTGTAGGTCGCGAAGGTATAGACCTTGCCGGCAAGGCCGATGATCGCCGGCACGTCGAAGGCCGAGAAGCCGATCATGAAGATGAAGATGCCGGCGGCGAGCAGACCCGGCCAGGCGAGCGGCATGGTGATGCGCAAAAGCGCGCGATGCGGACGCGCGCCGCTGATCGCCGCGGCATCTTCGAGCGCCGGGTCCATCGCGCGCAGCACCACCGACGTCATCACGAACGCGACCGGCGCGAGGCCGAGCCCTTGCACCCAGCCCATGCCCCAGAGATTGGTGATGCTGACCGGCGGCGCCGAGAGATGAAACAGCGCCATCAGGGCGGTGTTGACCATGCCGATGCGCGGATGGAGAAGAAATTCCCAGCCGATCGCGGTCACGAAGCCCGGCACCAGCAAGCCGATCGTCATCGCCGCGAAGACCAGCGTCTTCGCCGGAAAATCGGTGCGCTCGATGAGCCAGGCCATCGGCGCGCCGATCGCCATCGCGACGACCAGCGTC
>DATGLO010000068.1:0-8327 GCA_035294105.1 Allostellaceae bacterium | reverse complement strand
TCGTCACCGGCGCGACCGTCTTCCCGCAGAACGGCGGCTACAATCCCACCGGCACGATCTGCGCGCTCGCCTATTGGGCGGCCGACGCGCTCGTCAATCAGTATCTCAAGCATCCCGGTCCGTTGGTGCAGGCGTGATGGGCGCGCCGCTGTTGCATAAGGCGATGCTCGTCGGCGCTCTCGCGCTGCTGGGCTCCGGCATTGCCTATGCTGCAACCGCCAACAAAGACGCGGCCGCGCATAACCCGCAGGCCTACGACCAGATCGCGCGCGGCCGCTATCTCGCGATCCTCGGCGACTGCGCGGCGTGCCATACCGATCCCGGCGGCAAGCCTTATACCGGCGGCGAGCCGATCGAAACCCCGTTCGGCGTCGTCACCTCCGCCAACATCACCTCCGATCTCGAAACCGGCATCGGCAGTTGGAGCGACGACGATTTCGTCTCGGCGCTGCAAACCGGCCGCGGCAATGACGGCATCCGCCTCTATCCGGCGATGCCCTATCCTTATTTCGCGAAAATGTCGCGCGACCAGATCCTCGCGATCCGCGCCTATCTCAATACGCTCGAGCCGGTGCACAACCAGGTCCGCACCGACGATCTGCCGTTTCCGTTCAAATATCGGATCGGCATGCTGTTCTGGAACGCGCTGTTCTTCGACGGCAAGCCGTTCGCGCCGGTGCGGAACAAATCCGCCGAATGGAATCGCGGCGCGTTGATCGTCGAAGGGCCGGGCCATTGCGCCGCCTGTCACACACCGAAAAACTTCCTCGGCGGCGATAAGACCGGCAACGCGTTGCAAGGCGGGAATGTGCAAGGCTGGTTCGCCTCCGACCTGACCAACGATCCGCATAGCGGCATTGCGGACTGGTCGCCCGACGACATCGTCGCTTACCTGAAGAGCGGGCAGAATCGTCACGCGGCAGCAACCGGCTCGATGTCCGATGTCATCCGCGATTCGACGTCGCAGATGACCGACAGCGACCTTCAAGCGATCGCGACCTATCTCAAGGATCTCCTGGCGGCGAATTCCGCGCACGTTCAGCCGGTCGCGCAAAACGATCCGGCGATGCGCGCGGGACAAGCGATCTACATCGACAATTGCTCGGCCTGCCATGCCCGCGACGGCAGCGGGGTTCCCAACCTCATCCCGCCGCTCAAGGACAGTCCGGACGTCCAATCGTCCGATTCGACGAGCTTGGCGCGCATCGTCCTCCATGGCGCGCAAAACGTGGCGACGGCCGCAAACCCGACCGGTCCACCGATGCCGCCGTTGGATTGGAAGCTGAGCGATCAGCAGGTCGCCGCCGTGCTGACCTATGTCCGGAATTCATGGGGCAACGCCGCCTCGGCGGTAGACAGCGGCCAGGCGAGCGAGAGCCGCTGAGCGATTGCGCCGGGAACCCGCGCTCAGGCTTGCCGTTAACTGCGAGGTATCCCCCGCACGTCGAACCTTGTTGGCGCCCCGCACGTCGAACCTTGTTGGCGCAACGACGGCTCTCGCCAGCCGACGAACAAGGAATTGTGGTCATGTCGGATTCGGACAATGACGGCTCGGGTTGGAGCCGGCGTGATTTCCTTTCGGCGGGCGCCGCGACGACGGGCGGGATCGCAGCGGCGAGCAAGGTGCGCGCCGAAGAAGCCGAGGCTGCGAAGCCGACGGAGGCGTCGGCAGGCGCACACGACACCGTCACCGTCAATCTGCGCGTGAACGGCATTGCGCATCGACTTGAGCTCGATCCGCGCACCACCTTGCTCGACGCGATCCGCGACCATCTCGATCTTCCGGGCACGAAGAAGGGCTGCGACATGGGCGCGTGCGACGCCTGTACGCTGCACCTCGACGCTCGTCGCGTCGTTTCTTGCCTGACCTTGGCGGCCTCAGCCGCCGGCAAGGACGTCACGACGATCGAGGGCCTCGCGCAAGGCGGCGCGCTGCATCCCGTGCAGGCCGCGTTCCTCGAGCATGACGGCTTCCAATGCGGCTATTGCACGCCGGGTCAGATCATGTCGGCGGTGGCGCTGATTCGCGAAGGCCGCGCCACTTCGACCGAGGCGATTCGCGAATTCATGAGCGGCAATATCTATCTGCCGCTGCGGCGCCTATCCGAATATCGTCGATGCCAAACCCGCGGCCCGCAATTGCCATTGCCGCTCGCCTCCATTCGGCGCATGCTTCGAGGGTCGAAATCGGACGGTGCCACGGTCAAAAGGTACACGCGTTACCGAAACGACGGGAGGATTGTCATGATGCGCCTGGGATGGGCGCGGCTCGCTGCGGCCGCGCTGATGATTCTGCCGATGGCGAATGCCGCTCGGGCGGAGGACTATGCAATCAACGCGATCCTGTCGCTCACCGGCAATGGCGCCTTTCTCGCCGGCGGACAGAAGAAAGTGCTCGAGCTCGAAGCCGAGATCGCCAACGCGCAGGGCGGCATCGGCGGCCGGAACGTGCGGTTCGTCTTTCACGACGACCAGTCGAGCCCTCAAGTCGCCGTGCAGCTTCTCAACGAGATCATGGCGACTCATCCCCCGGTGATCGTCGGCTCGAGCCTCGTGGCGATGTGCAGTGCGATGGTGCCGCTCCTTGCCCAGGGACCCGTCCTCTACTGTCTCTCGCCCGGCTATCATCCGCCGGCGGGCAGCTATGCCTTTTCGGCGAATACCTCGACCTGGGATTCGCAGGTTTCGATGGTTCGCTATTTCCGCGAAAAGGGTCTGACGAAGATCGCCACCATCACCAGCAGCGACGCGACAGGCCAGGATGCCGATCGCGGCATCGACGCGGCGGTGGCCATGCCGGAGAACGCCGGCGTACAAATCGTCGATCGCGAGCACTTCAACCTCAGCGATGTCAGTGTCGCAGCGCAGCTCGAGCGCGTCCGTGCCGCCCATCCGCAGCTCGTGCTGGCCTGGGCGACCGGCAGTCCAAGCGCGACGATCTTCAAAGGCCTGCTCCAGGCCGGCATCGAGCTTCCGGTCGCGACCACCGGCGGCAACCAGCTCGTGGCGCAGATGCGCCAATTCAAAGCTTTCCTGCCCAAAGAGCTCTATGCCGGCGGCGGAGACTATCCGCCGCATGCCGGGCTCTACAAGCTCGACCCGCGGGTCGAGGCGGCGCAGCAAACGATGTATGCCGCGCTGAAGAAGACCGATCTCTCGCCCGATGTCGTTATCGGAACATCCTGGGATGCGGGCCTCATCGTGATCGCGACCTTGCGCGCCTTGGGGCCCGACGCGACGGCCGAGCAGGTCCGCGCCCATATCGCGCATCTTACGGACTTTCCCGGTGTCAGCGGGGTTTACAACTTCGTGGCGTCGCCGGAGCGCGGCTTGGGCGTTCAAGACACCATCGTCTTGAGGTGGGACGCGGCGCATGACAGGTTCATCTGGGTCAGCAAGCCGGGCGGCGACCCGCTCTGATAGGCCTGAAGCGGCGTCTTCCCGCCTCTTCGCTAGCGCGGCATCAGCGCTTCGTAGGAGAAGGATTTATCGGCCCAGCGCTCATGGCCGCCTAAACCATGCTCGATGTTCCATTCCATGACATCGAACATCTTGCCGGTGATGCTGCTCGCATCCTGTGCCGCCAGATGCATGACCAGCGGCACCATATGCTCCGGCACGACGGGCAGCGCGCCTGGCGCCGCGCCGGCGGCGAGGCGCGCACGGTTCTGCTCGTCGAAGCCCGTCGTCCTCGTCACTCCGGGGACAACGATGTTGACCGCGACATTGTGCTGCTTCACCTCGTCGGCGAGATAGAAGCTCATCGTCGCCAACGCGGCTTTCGACGATTGATAAGGCATCTCGCGGCTGTTCGGCCGCAGCGCCGTATAGCCGCCGCCATGCGCGTGGTGCAGGATGCCGCTGCTGACGATGTTGACGATGCTGCCGCGGCGCTTCTCGATCATCGGCCTGATGAAACGGCGGGTGACCTTCAGCGCGCCAAAGACGTTGACGGCAAAAGACTTCTCCCAATCCGAATCCTTGGTCTCGAGCGTCGTCACGCGCCCGGTCGGCGGGAACAGGTCGCGCTGGCGCATCGCGGCGTTGTTGATCAGCACGTCGGCGGTTCCGAAGCGCTCGATCGTCGCCTGGTAGGCCGTGTCGATCTGCTCGTCGTTCGTCACGTCCATGTCGAGCGCGAGGAGGTTCTTGCCGCCGGCGGTCAGCGCCGCGTCGAGCGGCGCGACGCCGCTCCACGAGCGGTCGGTCGCGACCACCTTGGCGCCGGCTTTGAGGAATGCCTCGCTATAAGCCCTGCCCATGCCGCGCGCGCCGCCGGTAATGACGACCACGCGATCGTTTAAAGCCGTCCTCTCTTCGCCCTGCGTCATCTGCGCCTCGTATGCTTGATCGACCGAACGCGCGGCAAAGCGCCGATCTCGAAGTGCTCGCGCCTATTCTGCCTGATCTTGGCGCGGAAACGAAGCCAGCGATCGGGTTGACAATCGGTGTGGCACAAGCTGGATTGCGGAGGTGTCCGTCATCGATCCACCGTCCAACCCAACAGCCGCGACCAGAGTGTGCGGCCGCATGCGCGCGGCGATCCTCTCCGGCGAGCTGATCCCGGGTCAGAAGCTCGGCATCGATGCCATGCGCAAACGTTTCGATGCCGGGGCGACGCCGCCGCGCGAGGCCCTCAATCGTCTCACCGCCGAAGGGCTGGTCGTGTTCCACGACCTGCGCGGCTTCTATGTCGTCGATCTCGACGAGGAAGAGCTCGTCGAATTGTTTCGCACGCGGACAAAGTTCTTCGCTTTCGTGATTGCGGAGGCCATCGCTCATGGCGACAGCACCTGGGAAGAGAAGGTGCTTGTCGCGTTCCATCGCCTCACCAAGACGCCCTGGTCGATGAGTCGCGATCATTTCGATTTGAACCCCGACTTCATCAATCGCCTTCACGAATTCTATCGCGCCGTGTTCTCCGGCTGCGGCTCGCGCTGGCTGGTCGATTTCGGCCTCCGGCTGCTGCAAGAAAGCGACCGGTTCTTCTGGCTGGTGATGAAATCGAAATTCGAGAGCAACGAACCGCAGCCGATGCTGCGCTCGATCGTCGAGGCCATCGTCGCGCGCGACGCCGAGACCGCGGTGCGCCTCGCGACCACGCTTCAAGAGCATGTCGCGGCGACCATCATCGGCGCGCGTAAGGCGATTGCCGGGGAGAAGCCGGCGCATCGCAGCAAGCCCGCAGCGAATAGGGATCAGTCCTGATAGCGGAGCGCGATGTCGCGGCCGTTCCCCGCACTTTCGAGCAAACCGAGACAGATTTCGAGCGTCGCCTTGCCCCAATGGCCATCCGGAAAAGGTGCGCGATGCTCGGCGATCGCGGCCGCGAGTTCGGCGACGTCGCGATGGATCGAGGCTTGGTCGCCGCACGGGACTTCGCGGCAACCGCTCGCGTCATAAATGAAGATGCCGTCGGGCGACTGGCGGATATTGCCGCGCTCGCAGGAGACGATGGTCAAGCCGTGGAAGGGCTGATGCCGTTCGCCCGGCGCCGCCGCTTCGCGCTTGGCATAGCGGATCTCGGGAGTGACGGGGCCGCTCGCGCGTTTCCCGCCATAGCGCGGCTTCTGCATACGGCCGCCTTCGCCGATGTTCCAAGTGAGCTCCGAAACATCGAAGTAACCATAGGCGTTGTAGACGAGGCTCGCAGCCGTCCCTCCCTCGAAAGACACCAGCGCCGTGTAATCGCCCTCGGTCGGGAAGCTCGGATCGGCGCGATGAACGAAGCCGCGGATGGTGCGCGCCGGCTTGCCGACGAGATAGCGGACGATGTCCACCTGATGCGGCGCCTGGCGATAGCAGATGCCGCCGCCTTCGTCGGTATCGACCCCGGCGCGGAGCCGCGGCCGCTGCAGCCAATCATTGTAGTTCCAGGTCGCGATCTGGATGACGCGGCCGAGCATGCCGCTGCTGAGGATTTCGCGCATCCTCCGCACCGGCGCCTGCGTCAATTTCGAGTGGCCGAGAAGAAGCTTCACCCCGTTCGCCGCGGCGGCGTCGATCATCCGGTCGCATTCGCCGAGGGTCAGCGCCATCGGCTTTTCGCAGATCACGTGTTGTGGATGAAGCTCGTCGCCAATAGCCGCCCGCTATTGTTCTCTTCCATCTTGTAGAAGATGCCGGCCTCGGAGAGATCGGCGTCGACCTGATGCGTTTTGAACGCCGCGGCGATACTCGCGGGCGTATTCCCGATCGCGACCCGCGTTATGCCGTCGGGCCCCCAGCCTTCCTTGATCGAGAACTGTTGGGCAAGCCAATCCGTCAGGGAGCCGGAGTTGGCCACGCCGACGAGCTTGCCTTTCAAATCTTTCGCCGATTTTGCCGGGGAATCCGCCGGCACGCCGATCGCGAGGAGCGGAATCGTCGAAGACGACTCACAGACGGCGATCATCGGCGCGCCTTTGGCGACAAAGGCGAGCGATGTGCCGGCATCATCGCCAATATCGACCGCGCCGGCAGCCATGGCCTGGATCGCTTTCGAACCGCCGCTGAACTCGACGACGTTTACGTCCAGACCGTGCTTTTTGAAGATGCCGGCTTGATAGCCGACATCGACCGGGATGGTCAAGGGCGCTGTGCGTATGGCCTTGCCGACGGTCAGTGTCGTGTCCGCTGCGGCCGGGGACAGGCCGATAATCGACGCCAATAGAAGCGCCGATACGACGCTCGACGCTTGAAACGCTGCCCTTTTCATCCATTCCTCCTCAATCCAGCGGCTTCGGTTGCGCGCCGCTTTTTCGTTGGCTCGGACGAGCTCTTCGCCCATTACGGTGACAGGCAGCGGCCGCTTGCCGATACTGCTTGCGAGCGCAGCCAGCCACGATAGAGGCAGCGCAAGCCCCCATCCTCGATAAGATCATCGGGCGTCATTGCTGCTCGCTCGAGAACGCGCACTTCGGCAATGGCGGGCAAGGTCGCGTTTGCAACAGGCGAGCCTGCAATCAGCCGCCGGCGCCCTCAAGGATGCCGTTGCCTTTCTTGACCGTGTCGCCGCCGTAAAGGCCCATATGGGCATTGCGCTCCGCTTTGCCGCGCGCCACCACCTCGGCGGCCTCTTGCGCGGTCGGGTAACGGGCTTCGATCTCGAGACGATAATCGTCCGGATCGACGAAGAACCAAGAAACGTTCTCGGGCTCGTTGCCGTGACCGAGCGGTCCTTCGACCTCGACGCCGCATGACTTTACATGCTTAATCACCGCCTCCGCATCATGCGGTTCGGCCAGATAGGCGAAGTGGATGGCGTGCGGAAGCTCGGTTTTCGGCACATTGGGCGGACGCTTGATGATCGAAAGCCCGAAATCGCCGATATAGAGTTTGATCAGCGAGTTCTTTTCGCCGTCCTTGCGCCATTCCAATTTCGCGCCGAGAACCTTGGTGTAGAAGTCGATCGTTTTATCGAGATCGTCCGCATAGAACCCGCTGTGGCTCGCACCGGTTATGATCTTGTGTACTGCTTCGGCGTCCATCTGATTGCCTCCCAAATACGGTCGCCTATTCCCAATAAGCGAATCCGAATGCCAATCCTGTCGCCGCCCAGCGTGCGCGGCGCCTGGAAATAGTCGACGAGCGTCATGTCGAGCGGCTCGAGCGCGCCGGCAGCCGCGATCCAGTTCCGCAGCTCCGACGTGCCCTGCACCATGCGTTGCTCGGGCAGCGCCATCAAGGCATCGCGGTCTTTTCGCCGAATGGCGTCGAGCAGGCTACGGTCGAGCTCCTCGTCCATGGCGAAATGGCTGAGCCCGCCCGAACAGACGATCGCCACCCGTTTCGCCGGCGCGAAACTGGAAACGGCGGCATGGATCGCACGTCCCAAGCGGTAACACCGTCGTATCGGAGCCTGATTCGGAGGATAGAAGGTGTTAATGATGACGGGAACAACCGGCACCACTTTGTCCGCCGCGAGCAGCCGCTCGTAGAGAAACAACGCGCCGTGCCCCATGCCGATTTCCGCGGGCATAGTTTCGCACACGGCAATGTCAAAATCGTCATCGATCAGCTTCGCGATAAGGTGCCGCGCGAGCTCCTGGTCGACGGAGTAGGCTCGCTCGAAGTCCCGCCTTTGGGTCGACTGGATGGCCCAGCGGGGCACGTTGTCCTCGGTTCGGCGCGGAATGGACTTGAAGTCCTTGCCGGCATAGACGGCGAACATCGGCGTATTGCCAGGACCGAACATCTCGCGCTGATCGTTGCAAATGATCACGATGACGTCCGGAGCGGCGGACGCTAGCTTGTCTTCGAGGCGGGCAATGCCGCTTTGAATGGCATCGTAATACTCGCGCCAGCGCGCGGGCGTGATCTTGCTGGCGATATCCTTAGCAGGTTGC
>DATGLO010000067.1:0-11748 GCA_035294105.1 Allostellaceae bacterium | reverse complement strand
TCGCCGCGTGCGCCAGGCTTTCTATCAGGCGATCGACGAGGCGACGATCCGCAACAAGGTCATGCGCGGCTTTGCCACGCCGACGGGACTGCTCGTCGGGCCGGGGATCAACGGCTTCGATCCGGACCTCAACAAGCGCTTGTCCTTCGATCCCGCCGCGGCCAAGACCTTGCTTGCCGAAGCCGGCTATCCCAAGGGCTTTTCCGTCGGCATGGATTGCCCCAACGACCGCTATCTCAACGACGAGGCGATTTGCGATTCGATCGTCGCGATGCTGGGGAAGATCGGCGTCAAGCTGCGGTTGAATGCGCAGACCCGAAGCAAATTTTTCGCGAAGCTCATGGACCCGAACAACGGGTCGAGCTTCTATCTGCTCGGCTGGCAACCGCAGACCTATGACGCGCTCGATACGCTCGTCAATCTCGCGGCGACGCCGAACAAGGATGCGTATCGGGGCGACGCGAATTTCGGCGGCTATTCGAATGCGCAGCTCGACGCGCTGATCACGCGGATCGCGGGCGAGACCGATCCTGCCAAGCGGCTCGATCTGATCCACCGCGCCCTCGCCATCGTCAAAGACGACATCGCCTATATCCCGCTGCACCAGCAGGATCTGGTTTGGGCGGCGCGCAGCAATATCGAACTCGTCCAGCAGGGCGACGGTATGTTCCCGCTGCGTTATGTGCAGATCAGATAGCCGGTTGCGTCACGCGAATTCCCATTCCGGAATGGTCCACGGCTCGGCGCGCGCGGCGGCGAGCCATTCCTGATAGGCCGGCCATGCGGCAATCGCTTCGGCATAGGCTTCGGCTTCGCTGTCGAGCGCGATCTTGAAGGTGCGGAAACGGCTGACCACCGGCGCGAACATCGCATCGGCGATGGTGAAATCGCCGAAGAGGAACGCGCCGCCGCCGCCGTAACGGTGCCGCGCCGCGCGCCAGATCGCCGCGATGCGCTCGATATCGGCTTCAACCTCGGGATTGCTTTCGCGATCGAAGACCTGGCGCATATTCATCGGGAAATGCCGGCGCAGCGGCAGGAAGCCGGCATGCATCTCGTTGCTGATCGCGCGGGCATGCGCGCGCGCCGGCGCGTCTTTCGGCCAAAGCCCCGCATGGGGAAAGAGTTCCGCGAGGTATTCGCCGATTGCGAGCGATTCCCAGACCGTCACCTCGCCGCCGGGTCGCTGATGGACCAGGGTCGGCAGCTTGCCGGCCGGGGTGCGCGCGAGAATCGATTGGCGCGTCTTTTCCTGCCGCAACGGGATCACGACCTCCTCGAAAGCAACGCCGCTGCGCTTCAGCATCAGCCAGCCGCGCAGCGACCAGGAGGAATAGTTCTTGTTGGCGAGGTAGATGGTGAACTCGGCCATCGGCTATGCTCTATCGAGGATCATGGTTTGTAAATGTGACGGTCGCGCGCTCGCGCCGCAAGCTCGTAGCCGGTTTGGAGGATGGTGGTGCTGGATCACTTGATTGCCGCTCGCTCCGACGCGGTGCCGATTCTGCCGGTAACCGAGGAGGGACTCGCCGCGGCGCTGGCGCGGCTCGACGAGACCGAGCGGCGCTGGGCCGAGTCGACGCGCTATGTCGGCGAGGCCGGTAAATTCGCGCTCCTGCCCGATAGCGCCGGCAAGCTGAAGCGGGTGCTGATCGGCTTTCGCCCGGGCGAAGAGCTCTGGGCGCTGGCGGCGCTGCCCGACGCGCTCCCGCCGGGCGCCTACTCGCTCGAAGGCCAGCATGCGGCTGAGGCGGCGACACGCTTCGCCCTCGGCTGGGCGCTCGGCTGCTACGCTTTCACCCGCTACCGCGCGCGCGACAAGGCTTGGGCCGATCTCGTCTGGCCGGCCAATGCCGATCGCGGCGCGGTCGAGCGGCTGGCGCGCGGCACCGGCCTTGCCCGCGATCTCATCAATACGCCCGCCGCGGATATGGGCCCGCCCGAGCTCGCCGAGGCGGCGAAGGCGCTCGCCGCGCGCCACGGCGCGCGCTATCGCGTCATTATCGGCGAAGACCTGCTGGCGCAGAACTATCCGGCGATCCATACCGTCGGCCGTGCGGCCGAGAAGCCGCCGCGCCTCGTCGATTTCACCTGGGGCGACGAAGCGGCGCCCAAGCTGACTCTCGTCGGCAAAGGCGTGTGCTTCGATAGCGGCGGGCTCGACCTGAAGCCGTCGGGCGGCATGCGGCTGATGAAGAAGGATATGGGCGGCGCCGCGACCTTGCTCGGCCTCGCTTCGGCGATCATGGACGCCAAGCTGCCGGTGCGCCTCAGGGTGATGCTGCCGGCGGTCGAGAACGCGGTCGCGGGCAATGCTTTCCGCCCGCTCGACATCATCAAGACGCGCAAGGGCATGACGGTCGAGGTCGGCAACACCGATGCCGAAGGCCGACTTGTCCTCTGCGATGCCCTCTTCGAGGCCTGCGGCGAAAAGCCGGCGCTGCTGATCGACATGGCGACGTTGACCGGCGCGGCGCGCACCGCCCTCGGTCCCGAGCTGCCGGCGCTCTTTGCCAATGACGACGCGATCGCGGAAGAGCTGTTGCGTTTCGGTCTTGCCGAAAGCGATCCGCTGTGGCGGCTGCCGCTGTGGAAGCCATATCGCCAGATGATCGTGTCGCCGATCGCCGACCTCAACAATGTTTCGGAATCGGGATTCGCCGGCGCGATCACCGCCGCGCTTTATCTCGAAGCCTTCATCGCGCCCGGCACGCCCTGGCTCCATATCGACACCTATGCCTGGAACCAGAAGAGCCGGCCGGGCCGGCCCGAAGGCGGCGAGGCGCTGGGGCTGCGCGCGCTCTATGCGCTGATCGAGCACCGGTTCGGCCGTGGCGCGCGCTAGCTCGCGGCGCAAGACGGCGGCACGCGGCGCCGCCGATAGGCTCCCCCCGACGATCCGCTTCAAGCATAAGCCGAGCGGCAAAGAGCGGCGCGTCTCGACCGGCTTCGCCTGGGATCTGTTTCTCTTCGCCGGCATTCTCGGCGTGCCGCTGTTCTGGCGGCGGCTCTCCGGCTGGGGCGCGGCGGTGCTGGTGCTGTGGCTGCTTGTCGTCGTGGTCGGCAGCGTGCGCGTCAACGCGCATGCGTCCGAGACGGCGCAGCTCGTGCTCTTCGGGATTTTCCTCCTGCTGCAGATCGGGCTCGGCTTCTACGGCAATCGCCTCACCGCGAAGACGCTCATCCATCACGGCTGGACGATCGAGCAGCCGAATGACAGCGGCACCAAGCGCGTAATCGAGAAATGGAAGCTGGCTTAAATCAGGTACCAACCGCCTGCGGCTCGGCAATGGCGATATCAAAAGCCGCCGCCATGAGCGCCCGCGTATAAGCGGTCTTTGGCGCGGCGAAGATCGTCGCGGCCGGGCCGCTTTCGACCACCTTGCCGTCCTTCATCACCATGATGTCATGCGCCAGCGCCTTCACCACGCGCAGATCGTGGCTGATGAAGAGATAGGCGATGCCGTGGCGCGCTTGCAGATCGCGCAGCAGCTCGACCATCTGCGCCTGCACCGACATATCGAGCGCGGAGGTCGGCTCGTCGAGCAAGAGGAAGCGCGGCTTCAAGACCAGCGCGCGCGCCAAGGCGACGCGCTGCCGCTGCCCGCCCGAGAATTCATGGGGGTAGCGGTCGGCGGCGCTGGGATCGAGGCCCACCTCCTTTAGCAGCCGCTCGATCTCGGCGCGGCGCTCCTTCGCATTGCCGCCGAGCTTATGGACCTTGAGTCCCTCTTCGATGATTTGCGCGATCGAGAGCCGCGGCGACAGCGATGAATAGGGGTCCTGGAAAACCACCTGCAGCTCGCGGCGCAGCGGCCGCATCGCTTTGCCCGACAGTCGATCGAGCCTCCGGCCGTCGAAAACGATTTCGCCCTGGCTGTCGATGAGGCGTAACAAAGCGAGGCCCAGCGTCGTTTTGCCCGAGCCCGATTCGCCGACGACCCCGAGCGTCTCGCCGGCACGCAAGGTGAGGTCGATGCCGTCGACCGCTTTGATGTAGCCGGTCGTGCGGCGCAAAAGCCCGGTCTTGATCGGAAACCAAACGCGCAAGCTGCGCGTCTCGACCAGCGGCTTTGCCTCGATCCGGCGCGGCGGCGGCAAGCCTTTGGGCTCGGCGGCGAGCAGTTTTTTCGTATAGGCATGTTGCGGATGGTCGAACACATCCGCCGTATTGCCGCGCTCGACGATCGCACCTTCGGTCATGACCAACACGCGATCCGCCATCTTCCTGACGATCGTCAGGTCGTGGGTGATGAGCAGCAGCGCCATGCCGAAGCGCGCTTGCAGATCTTTGAGCAGCTTCAGGATTTGCGCCTGGATGGTGACGTCGAGCGCGGTTGTCGGCTCGTCGGCGATCAGAATGTCGGGCTCGTTGGCGAGCGCCATCGCGATCATCACGCGCTGGCGCTGCCCGCCCGAGAGTTGATGCGGATAAGCGCCGAGCCGGCTTTCGGCCTCGGGCAGGCCGACGAGCTTCAAAAGCTCGATCACGCGTGCGCGCGCGGCCGCGCCGCTGAGGCCCTTATGCAGATGCAAGGTCTCGGCGACTTGCTTCTCGATCGTGTGCAGCGGGTTGAGCGACGTCATCGGTTCCTGGAAAACGATGGCGATCCGATTGCCGCGAATGTCGCGCAAGGTCGCCTCGCTCGCGCGCACCAGCTCGCGGTTATCGAAGCGGATGCTGCTTTGTGCGCCGTGACTAGCCGCGGGATAGGGCAGAAGCTGGAGGATCGACAGCGCCGTCACCGATTTGCCCGAGCCGGACTCGCCGACGAGCGCAAGCGTTTCGCCTTTGTCGAGGTCGAAGGTCACGCCTTTGACAGCCTCGACGCGCGCATCTCCGCTGGTGAAGGTGACGGTGAGATCCTTCATCGCGAGCAGCGCCATCATCTGACCTTTCGCGGGTCGAAGGCGTCTCGCACGGCTTCGCCAATAAAAATGAGAAGGCTCAGCATAACCGCCAATACGAAGAAAGCGGTCAATCCAAGCCAGGGCGCCTGCAGGTTGTCCTTGCCCTCGGCCAGGAGCTCGCCGAGGGAAGGCGAGCCGGGCGGCAGGCCGAAGCCGAGGAAGTCGAGCGAGGTCAAGGTGGTGATCGAGCCGTTGAGGATGAAGGGCAGGAAGGTCAAGGTCGCCACCATGGCATTCGGCAGAACGTGGCGCCAGATAATCGTGGGGTTGCCGACACCCAAGGCGCGGGCGGCGCGGACATAGTCGAAATTGCGCGCGCGCAAGAACTCGGCGCGCACCAGGTCGACCAGCGACATCCACGAGAACAGCAGCATGATGATGAGCAGCCACCAGAAATTCGGCGCGATGATGCTCGAGAGGATGATGAGAAGGTAGAGTACCGGCAATCCCGCCCACACTTCCATGAAGCGCTGGAACGAGATGTCGACGAGGCCGCCGTAATAGCCTTGGATCGCGCCGGCGGCGACGCCGATGATCGAGCTGACGATGGTGAGGGTCAGGCCGAACAGTACCGAGATGCGGAAGCCATAGATCAGCCGCGCCAGCACGTCGCGGCCCTGGTTGTCGGTGCCGAGCCAATCGACTTTGTCGGGCGGCGACGGCGCGGGCGAGGGCAGGTTGTAGTTGATCGTGTTGTCGCCGAAGGGGATGAGCGGCCAGATCATGAAGCCATGGGCGTCGATGCGCTTGGCGAGATCGGGGTCGCGATAATCGGCCGCGATCGGCAAGTCGCCGCCGAAGTCGCTTTCGGTATAATCGGCGAAGATCGGGAAATAGAAATGCCCGTCATAGCGCACGAGCAGCGGCTGGTCGTTGGCGATGAACTCGGCGAAGAGGCTCGCGACGAACAGCGCGAGGAACAGCCACAGCGACCAGTAGCCGCGGCGATTGGCGCGAAAGTTCTGCAGCCGGCGGCGGGTGAGCGGCGTCATCGTCCGCCAATCACTTTCCGCGGGTGCCGAAATCGATGCGTGGATCGACGAACATGTAAGAGAGATCGCTGATCAGCTTCAGCACCAGCCCGACGAGCGTGTAGATGTAGAGCGTGCCGAACATGATCGGATAATCGCGGCCGATCGCCGCCTGGAAGCCCAAAAGGCCGAGTCCGTCGAGCGAGAAGATCACCTCGACGAGGAGCGCGCCGGTGAAGAGGATGCCGATGAAGGCGGCCGGGAACCCGGCGATCACCAGCAGCATCGCGTTGCGAAAGACATGGCCGTAAAGCACGCTCCGCTCGGAGAGGCCTTTGGCGCGCGCGGTCACGACATATTGCTTGTTGATCTCGTCGAGGAAGCAGTTCTTGGTCAGCATCGTCAAACTGGCGAAGCTGCTGATGACCAGCGACAGGACCGGCAATGTGATGTGCCAGAAATAGTCGAGGATGCGATGCGGCCAGGAAAAGCTCGCCCAGTTATCGGAAACGAGGCTGCGCAACGGGAACCAGTCGAGATAGCTGCCGCCGGCGAAGAGCACGATCAGCAGCACCGCAAACATGAAGCCCGGGATCGCATAGCCGACGACGATGACGCCGCTGGTCCAGATGTCGAAGCCGCTGCCGTCCTTCACCGCCTTGCGGATGCCCAAGGGGATCGAGATGAGATAGGAGATCAGCGTCATCCACAGGCCGAGCGAGATCGACACCGGCAGCTTTTGCGCGATGAGCTGAATGACCGGCTGGCCGAGATAGAAGCTGGTGCCGAAATCGAAGCGCAGATAATTCTTCAGCATGATCCAGAAACGCTCGGGCGCTGGCTTGTCGAAGCCATAGAGCTTGTTGATCTCGGCGATGAATTGCGGATTGAGGCCGCGGCCGCCGCGCGTCTCGGTGACGCTGGTCGCCGTGTTCCTGAGCTCGCCGCCGCCGCCGGTCGCCTGGCCGAGCCCGGTTCCGGCGGTGCCTTTGAGCTCGGCGATCAATTGATCGACCGGCCCGCCAGGCGCCGCCTGCACGATCACGAAATTGACGAGAATGATGGCAAAGAGCGTCGGCACCATGAGCGCGATGCGGCGCAGCGCATAGGCAAGCATGAGCTAGCGCGCGGTCCCGGCTGTCACTACGGCTTCACCTGCTGCTTCTTCGCCTCGACGTCCTGCGCGCGCTGCGCCTCGATCCACCAGGTATCGAGCGCCAGCGCATAGGGCGGCGAGACCTTCGGCCGTGCGAACTTGTCCCAGCTCGCGACCCGGAAGTAGGAGAGATACCAGTTCGGGATCACGTAATAGTTCCAGCAGAGCACGCGATCGAGCGCGTGCGTCGCGGTGACGAGGCTCTTGCGGTCGGGCGCGTTGATCACATCGTCGACCAGCGTATCGACCGCCGTGCTCTTGACGCCCATCAGATTCTGGCTGCCATTGTCGTCGGCCGCGGCGCTGCTCCAGTATTCGCGCTGCTCGTTGCCGGGCGAAAGCGATTCGCCGATGCTGACCACCGTCATGTCGTAATCGAACGACTTCATCCGGTTTTCGTATTGCGCCGGATCGACCATGCGCACCTGCATGTCGATCCCGATGCGCTTCAAATTCTGCGCGAACGGCAACACCACGCGCTCGAAATCCGCCAGCGGCTGGGTGAGCAGGAATTCGAACTGGAAGGGTTGGCCCTGGGCGTTGACGAGCTTGCCGCTTTTGACCGACCAACCCGCCTGTTCCAAGAGCTTCAGCGCAGTCTTGAGATTGTCGCGAATGTCGCCGCTGCCGTCGGTCTTGGGCGGATCGTATTCCTGCGTGAACACCTCGTCGGGAATTTGCCCTTTGAGCGGATCGAGCAGCTTCAGCTCGTCGGCGCTCGGCGTGCCGGTCGCGGCGAGCTCGGAATTCGAAAAATACGAGCGGCTGCGCGTATAGGCGCCGTAGAAGAGGTTCTTGTTCGTCCATTCGAAATCGAAAAGATAGCTTAGCGCGTCGCGCACGCGCGGGTCCTGGAACAGGGCTTTGCGCGTGTTGAAGCCGAAGCCCTGCATGCCTTGCGGCAGTTGGTTGGGAATTTGCTCTTTCTTGATGAGGCCCGCACGCAGCGCGGGACTGTCGTAGCCGACCGCCCAGTTCTTGGCGACGTTCTCGACGCGGATGTCGTATTGCCCGGCCTTGAAGGCTTCGAGCGCGATCGAGGTATCGCGGTAATAGTCGTAGCGGATCGTGTCGAAGTTGAAGCGGCCGCGATTGACCGGCAGGTCCTTGCCCCAATAGTTGGGATCGCGCCGATAGGTGATCGAACGGCCCATATCGACGGACGCGATCTTGTAGGGGCCGCTCCCGAGCGGCGGATCGATCAGCGGCTTCGAGAAGTCGATCTTCGACCAGTATGCTTTCGAGAGCACCGGCATCTCGCCGACGATCGAGGGCAGCTCGCGGTTGTCGCCGTTGCGGAAACTGAACTTCACCGCGTTGTCGCCGACCTTCTCGGCCTTCAGCACGTCGGCATAATAGAGGCGATAGCGGGGATGGCCCTTGGTCTTGAGCGTGTCGAAGGTCCAGATCACATCCTCGGGCGTGATCTTGCTGCCATCGGCAAAGCGCGCTTCGGGCCGGAGCGTGTAGATCACCCAGCTGCGATCGGGCGCGATGTCGGCGCTTTGCGCGACGAGGCCGTACTCCGAGGCCGGTTCGTCCTCCGACGGCGTCATCAGCGTGTCGAAGATTTGGCTTTCGGCCGCGTCCTTGTCGCCGACGAGCTGGAACGGGTTGAGCGTGTTGAAGGTGCCGATGGCGGCGAACTTCACCGTGCCGCCTTTCGGCGCATCGGGATTGACGTAACCGAAATGCGAAAAATTCGGCGGGTATTTGAGATCGCCGAAGAGCGAGAGGCCGTGGCGCGGCTCGGCCAGGCTCGGCGCCGCGCTCGAGGCGAGCACGAGGCAAGCGGCGAGAAACAGCCTCACGAGAAAGCGCGTCATGGCGCGCGAGTTTAGAGGAAAACCCGCGCCCGCGAAAATTAACGAGGCGAAACTTGGCGCCGGGCCAGAACCCTGCGCGCTTTCGCGATCAGCGCCGGGTCGCCGCTGGCGATGACCCGGCCGTCGGACTTGAGCGTGAGCGCGCGGCCCTGCCAGTCGCTCATTCGGCCGCCGGCGCCTTCGATGACCGGCAGCAAGGCGCAGAAGTCGTAGGGCTTGAGGTCGGCCTCGACGACGAGATCGATGAAGCCGGAAGCGAGCAGGCCATAGGCGTAGCAATCGGCGCCGAAGCGCGCGAGTTTCACCTTTTCGCGCAGCCGCGCGAAAGCGGCGGCATTGCCGCGGCCCTTCGCGAACATCTCGGGCGCGGTGGCGTAGAGCGTCGCGTCGCTGAGGCGCCGGCAGCGGCGTGTCTTGATCGCGCGGCCGTTGAAGGTAGTCCTGCGGCCGGCGGCGCCGAGCCAGCGCTCGCGCGCGATCGGCTGATCGATGACGCCCAGCACCGGCGCGCCGCGATAGGTCAGCGCGATCAGCGTGCCGAAGAGCGGCACGCCGCTGATGAAGGATTTGGTGCCGTCGATCGGATCGAGCACCCAGACATAATCGGCATTGGCGCGCGTGGTGCCGAATTCCTCGCCGACGATGCCGTCCAAGGGAAAAGCGATTTCGATCAGCCGGCGCATCACTTTCTCGGCGGCGCGGTCGGCGATGGTCACCGGCGTCAAGTCGCTCTTCTGCGCGACGCCGATCTTCTTGCGGAAATAGCCGCGGACGACGTCGCCGGCGGCGTCGGCGAGGGTTTCGGCGAGGGCAAGGTGCGCGGCGGTGACCGGTGTCATGCCGCGCAGCCTAGCGGACGCGAAATCGAGTGGAAGGCGCTTACTTGCCTTGGCCTTCGATCGCCGACGAGCTGGGATTGCTGCCCTGCTCCTTGCCCGGCGTTTGCGGCGCCGCGCTGTTGGTCTGCGACGGCCCGTTGGTGGTCTGCGCGTTGCTGGCGTTGCTGCCGGAGCCCGGCGAGGCGGCCGCCGCCGCGCCTTTGGCCGGCGCTGTGCCTTGTGCCGGCGTGCTGCCCTTCTCGGGCGTCGCGCTGCCTTGTGCGGGCGCCGGCGCACCCTGTGCCGGTGCCGCGTTCCCGCCGCTGGCGCCCGCGGCGCCGGCGGTCAGCTGCGCGAGCGGGAGCGGCTTGTCGCTATTCGAATTGAGATAGGCGATGACGTTGGCGCGGTCTTCGGCCTTGGGCAGGCCGACGAAGGTCATCTTGGTGCCGGAGGCGAATTCTTGCGGCTTGAACAGCCAGGCGTTGAGATTATCGAGCGTCCAGGTCTGGCCCTTGCCCTTGGCGGTCAGCGCGGACGAGAACGAGAAGCCGCCGCGATCTTCGGCGATCGGCCCACCGACGACGCCGTAAAGATTCGGCCCGATGCGGTTGGGGCCGCCTTTCTCGAAGGTGTGGCAGGCGGCGCAGAGCTGCGTTTTCGCCTTGCCGGCATCGACATTGGCCGAGGCCATCAGCGGGGCGATCGGCTCGGGTCCGGCCGGCTTGGCGGGCTCGGACGACGCCGACTCCGCGGCCGGCGCGCCGGCGATTGCATAGGCCGGCTTCTCCAGCCGTGTGGGATGCACCAGGATATTGGCGATAATCCCCGAGACCATCGCGAGGATCATGGCGGCGAGAATGGCGCCGGCGATCTTGTTGGCTTCAAACGACATTCAGCAGACCCTTGGGAATGTGCCTCGCGCAGGCGGCACGTTTGGCCATATAGTGCGGGCGGAATTTAGCGCGCAGTTTTCGCGGCTCTGCGCCGGTTTTGTGCGGCATAACGCCGCGTCTTTTGTTATAGGTCGCGCTCGCAGCCGCCACACCAACCAACCCCTACTCGCTTGGCCTGGGAGGCTTTGGTGAGCCATCCTGTTCTCGTCATTCCCGCGCGCATGGCATCGACGCGGCTGCCCGGCAAGCCGCTCGCCGATATTTGCGGCGCGCCGATGATCGTCCATGTGTGGCGCCGCGCGATGGAAGCGGCGCTCGGGCCGGTCGTCGTCGCTTGCGCCGAGCAGGAGATCGCCGATGCGGTCGCGGCGGCCGGCGGCAAGGCGGTGCTGACCAAGCCCGGTCATCCCTCGGGCTCCGATCGCATCTTCGAAGCGGTGACGCAGCTCGATCCCGGGCGCGCGCATGACATCGTTATCAATGTGCAGGGCGATCTGCCGCTGATCGTGCCGGGCGCGATTCGCGCCGCGCTGGCGCCGCTGAACGAGCCCCACGTCGATATCGCGACCCTCGCGGCGCCGATCGAGGATGAGGAAGAGCTCGGCAATCCTAGCGTCGTCAAGATCGCCGCCGGCTTTGCGCCCGGCACCGGCGTGGCGCGCGCGCTCTATTTCAGCCGCCTGCCCGTGCCATCGGGCGGCGGCGCGCATTACCACCATATCGGGCTTTACGCCTATCGCCGCGCGGCGCTCGAGCGCTTCGTCAAGCTGCCGCCGTCGCCCCTGGAGCGACGCGAGAGCCTCGAGCAGCTGCGTGCGCTCGAAGCCGGCATGCGCATCGACGTGGCGCTCGTTGACTCGGTTCCGTTCGGTGTCGATACTCCCGCCGATCTCGCCCGCGCGCGCGAATTGATGGCCGCGCGTCTCTCATCGAACTCCTGACCGATGCCCGCCAGCAAAGATTCGTCGCGCCTCATCGCCTTTCAGGGCGAGCCGGGCGCTTATTCCGATCTTGCCTGCCGCCAGGTGTTTCCGCGCCGCATCTCGCTGCCTTGCGAGACCTTCGAGGACACGATCGCCGCGGTGACGCGCGGGCGCGCCACTTTGGCGATGCTGCCGATCGAGAACTCGATCGCCGGCCGCGTCGCCGACATCCATCACCTCTTGCCCG
>DATGLO010000066.1:0-2466 GCA_035294105.1 Allostellaceae bacterium | reverse complement strand
CTGCAGCTCAGCGAAAACCGGCGCGAAGACCCGATCGCCGAGCCAGTGATCGGCATAGCTCGTCATCAGATAGACGCCGTCCGCCTTCAACACGTCGAGCCCGTATTCGATTTCTTTGAGCGTCGCGTCGACATGCGGCATCGGCAGAGCGGCGAACATGCCGAAGCGGCCGGGATGGTCGCGGGCGAGCTGCGCGAGGTACTCGTTGTTATCGCGCGCCCAAGCCGCGGCACGTTCGGCATTCTCGATGCAAAAGCGCGGCGGCGCCGGCGTCGAATTGACGGCGAGCGTCACCCCGCCCTTGTCCATATCCTCGATCGCGCGCGCCGCATTCATCGCCTCTGCATCGTGCTTCATGATGAGGCCAACGTCCTGCAGCGGGCCGAGCGACCGCGGCGAAGCCATGTGGTGATGCGTGTCGATCCGCGGCATTGCCCCTCGTACCGGCGGCATGTCCCGCGCCGCTTAACAGCAACCTAGCATGTTCGCCGCTCAATGCGATGGCGGCAGGAAGCGCTCGGTGATGTATTGCGACATATCGGGCGCGCTCGGCAGCAGATGGAGATCGACGAAGGACTGGCGGACCGCGGCGACGGCGTCGGGCGAAAATTTTCCATCGCTCGACATCGACGGCATCACCGCGTCGTAATTGCGCTCTTCCACCGCCTGCGAGAACCCGTCGATCTTGCGCGCCAAGGTCACCGTTTCGGCGCGGTTCGCGCGCATCCATTGGATCGTCTCGTACCAGGCTTTGAGGAAAGCGCGCAGCGCATCAGGTTTTTGCTCGATCAGCTTGTTCGAGGCGAAGGCCGCGTTCATCAGGAAATTATGCACGATCTGCGATGCGGCGATCAGCAGCCGGCCGCGCTTTTCCGTCTCGAGCTGCCAGCCGAGCGCCGCCGCGCCCATGGTCGCATCGACCTGATGGGTTTGCAGCGCCGCGGTCTGGCCGGTCGCGTCCGAGCCGACGGTCACGAAGGTGACATCGCTCGGTTGCCAGCCCTGTTGCTTGATGAGTTGCAGCACCAGCCATTGCGTCAGCGAGCCGATGGTCGAGACGCCGATCTTCCTGCCTTTGAGATCGGCGACGGTGCGGATCGGCGAATCCGGCCCGACCGTCAGGCCGTAGATGCCGGCGCCGAGCATGATCGCGCCGACGGCTTTCTCGGGCGAGCCTTTGACGAGGAAGGCGATATCGCTGCCGGCGCCGAGGCCGATATCGAGCGCGCCGGCGAGCATCGCCTGGTGGAGCTTGGCGCTGCCTTCCATCACGACGGCTTGAACGTCGAGGCCGTTCCGGGCGTAAATGCCTTTCTCGATGCCGATATTGAGCGGGTCGAAGGTGAAGCCGCTGGTCGAGCTGCGTGCCACGGTGAGTTTCTCGGCCGCGATCGCGGGCGGGCTGCCGCACAGCATGGCCGCGAGCACCGCCAGCGCCGCGGCACGACCGAATTGGATTGATCTCGACATCGGCACCCCCGGTTTTTGCCGAGAGTACAAAAAAAGGCCGCGCCATGAAGGCGCGGCTGGAAGTTTCCTTGGGATCGCTAGCAGGGAGGCTTGAGCTAGCGTCAGGCCTGCAGAATCGGCGATTATGGTTAACGAAAGGTTAACGGCTTATAGTGATCGTTGTTTTTTCGGGGGCAGCACGTGGAAAAATTCAGCCTGATCGAGGAGTTGTTGCTCCTCACGCTCGAAGATCGCGGCGGCGAGTTCGATAAAGTTCCCGAAGCGTTCCTGGTTTGCGGCATTGCCGGCGGCGCGCTGATCGATTTGTCGCTGCGCGGCAAGCTCGATTCGGACCTGAAAGCGGTTTGGGCGGTCGACCGAAGTCCGACCGGCGATTCAATTCTCGACCCCGTTCTCGCCGCGGTCGCCGGCGAATCGGCGCGGCTCGATCCGCGCGCCTGGATCGTCCGGCTCTCCCCCAAAGCCATGGACATGCGCGCGGCGGCGATCAAAGGCCTGGTCGATCGCGGTGTCCTCAAAAAGGACGGCCACCGCTATATCTGGACCGACAACACCGCCGGCCACGCGACCAAGAAGCGGATCTTCGACCTGCTTTTTAGCGACGACATCCCCTCGCCCGAGGACGTCGCGCTGATCGCGATGGCAGACGCGTGCTTCGTCTTCGAGCGTATCCTCGCCTCGGCCGAGCTGAAGCGCGTTCGGTACCGCATCCAGCAGCTTTGCCGGCTCGATCTCATTGGCGCGCAGATCGCCCTCGCGGCGCAGCAACTCAATCTCGAATTCCGCGCCGCCGAGCGCCGGACCGCCCTCGCCGGCCTCGCCGGCAATGTCCTCGAATGGTACGATTTCGGCGTCTACGGCTTTTTCGCCGTGGCGGTCGGCTCGCAATTCTTCCCGGCGCAGGATCCGACAACATCGCTGCTCGCCTCGTTCGGTGTCTTCGCCATCGGCTTTTTGGCGCGACCCTTGGGCGGCGCGGTGTTCGGCTATGTCGGC
>DATGLO010000065.1:0-5289 GCA_035294105.1 Allostellaceae bacterium | reverse complement strand
GTCGATGTCGCGCGCGCCAAGGCCTCGGCTTTCGGCGCGACCATCGCCCATGGCTGGCTGACCTTGTCGCTCTTGGCGCGGCTCTCGAACGAGACCTATCGCGTCGAGAGCCTCGCCGCGCGCTTGAATTACGGCGCCAACAAGGTGCGCTTCCCCGCGCCCGTGCCGTCGGGCAGCCGCTTGCGCGCGCATTTCAGGATCCTCTCCGTCGAGGATGTGCCGCAAGGCGCGCGTCTCACCACCGAAGCGAGCGTCGAGCGCGAGGGCAGCGACAAGCCGGTCTGCGTCGCCGAGCTCGTCGGGATCTTGATCCCGCCGAAGTAACGCATGTTTCAGCGCGGCGCGCGCCCCAAACGCGCGCGCAGCGCCGCGCTGGTGCGGCGCGCGGACCCGCTCTGCCGCGGCGCGCGGCCGGGCATGCGCGGATCGAGCAGGCCGAGATGCCGCGCCAGCATGTCGAGCGCATAGACCTTGTCGTGCAGCCGGAGGCGCAACCTCGTCCCGCGCGCGGCGCCGATGTGCGCGATCGCGGCGCTGTCGGCCGGCGCGACGCGGCGCATCGGCTTGACGCGCAGCTCCTTGCTGCTCCAATCGGCGATGCGGCCGATATCGGCGAAAGCGATCGCGGCATATTCCGCGATCACGCGATCGGCGGTGACGCGGATCGGCGCGCGCCGCGCTTCGACCAGCGCCGCGATCAGCGCCGCGGCCGCCGGATGGCGCTTCATCTTCGTCATGTTCATCGCGGCCGTGCGCTCGCGATAACCGGCGCGGCGCGCGGCGGCATAGGCGTTGAAATCGACGAGGTATTCTTCGGCAAAGCGCCGCTGCCGCGGCGAGGGGGCAAAGCCCCGCCGGCGCGCCTTCGCTTGCGCTCGGCAAACGCCCGGCGGCGGCGCGGGCGGCGGCGGCGCGGGCGGCGGCGAGGCAACGCCGAACCGCGCGCGCTCGCCATGAGCCAAGATGCGCGCGAGGCTGTCGAGCGCCGCCTGCTTGTCGAAGAGCTTCACGCGCCGCAGCCCGTTGAGTTTCGCGCCGCCGTCGACGATCTCGGCGATGCGGCGCGTGTCGTCGCTCTCGAGGCGCCGCTTGGGGGTGAAGCGCATGCGCCGCGGTCCCCAATCGGCGAAGTCGCGCATATCGGCAAAAGCGACCGCCGCATATTCGTCGAGCACGCGCTCGGCGGTAATGCCGGTGCGCTGCGCGCGCTGCGCCATCGCCTCGGCGATCGCGCCGCGGATCGCCGGCATGCGCAGCAGCTCGTAGCCGCGCGACGCCGCCCGTGCGCGGCCATAGCCGGCGCGGATCGCCGCTTCCTTGGCGTTCAGATCGACGAGATATTCCGCGACGAAGAAGAGCTGGCGCGGATTGAGCGGCGCAGAAGGTTTCACCGGCGACGGCAGCAGACAGCCCAGGGCGTCTTTGCGACGCGACCCCTAAAGAAGAATTTCGCGATGGCAGAGCTTAGAACAAATCGGGAACAAGTGTCAAGAAGAATCGCACGGCGCGGTCCGCAAGCGCCGGAAGCCATGCGGAACCGCGGCTGCGCGTCTGCCATTCGCGTCTGCCATTGAAGAGGGATGAACGAGCCGGCCGGAAACGAGCCAGAAAGAAACGAGCCAGAAAGAACGGTGCTGACCTCGACCGATGCCCGGCAGGCGGTGCGCGGCCATGGCGCGCGCTATGTGCTTTATATCTCGGTCGCGGCGGCGATCGCCGCGATGATCGTCGCTTGGTTGGTCGCGTGAGGAGACGGCGAGCGCGATAACCTGCGGGCGGCGAGCGCTCTAGCGGCCGTCGCATTACAAGTCGATGCCGGTTTCGAGCAGCGCGCCGCGGAGCGCGCGGCGCAGCTTGCGCGCGCGCTTCAAATACCATTCGCGGCGCATCGCGTCGCCGCGCGTCGCGTGGCATTCGGCATAGAGCAAGACCCAAGCGCGGCCGCGCGTCGATTTCGCGCCGCTGCCCTTGTTGTGCTGCGCAAGGCGGCGCTCGAGATCGAGCGTCCAGCCGACATAGGTGCGGCAGTCCGCGCCGCGCCGGCTGCCGAGGACGTAGACGAAACAGCGCGGCGCGCCGCGGGGCTTCATCGCTCGCCTATTCCTCCTCGGGCAGCGCGCTTTCGTGCCAGCGCTTCAACAGCGCGTTCGAGAGCCAGGAGAGCGCGGCGAAGATCAGGATGCCGGTCAGCGACAGCAAGAGCAGCGCCGCGAAGAGCCGCGGGATCTCGAGCCGGTAGCCGGCCTCCAAGATGCGCGAGGCGAGGCCGGTCGAGGTGCCGCCGGTGCCGGCGACGAACTCCGCCACCACCGCGCCGATGAGGGCGAGCCCGCCGCTGATGCGGACGCCGGCGAGGAAAAAGGGGAGGGCCGATGGCAGGCGCAGATGGCGCAGCACCTGCCAGCGCGAGGCGCCGTAGAGCTGGAACAGCGCCAAGAGGTTGCGGTCGGCGCTGTTGAGGCCGAGGGTCGTGTTCGCGACGACGGGAAAGAAGGCGACGATCCAGGCGCAGATGAGCAGCGACAAGAAGGTATCGTTGACCCAGATGATGATCAGCGGCGCGATCGAGACGATGGGCGTCACTTGCAGGATCACGGCGTAAGGGAAGAACGAGACTTCGAGCAGCCGCGATTGCGCGAAGAGGACGGCGATCGCGCCGCCCAAAATCACCGCCGCGGCGAGCGCCGCCAAGGTGATGCGCAAGGTGACGAGCAGCGAGCCCAGAAGGCTCGGCCCGTCGCGCCACAAGGTCTCGGCGATGAGCACCGGCCCCGGCAGGATATAGGGCGGGATCCCCTCGATGCGCACCACCCCTTCCCACAGCGCGAGGATGACGATGCCGACGACGAGCGGCGCGACGATGCGCGCGGGCGAGGTCATGGGGCGTCCTTCCCCTTCTCGCCACCCCGGCCAAGCGAAGCGCGGCCGACTCCGTTCACGCGCTCTTCGCGCGTGAACCCGAAGGGGCCAATTGCGAAGAGCAATTGGCCGGGTCGGCGGGTCCAGGGACACACGACCGCCGCTGCCCTGGGCCCCGGATCGGCGGCGCTGCGCGCCTTGTCCGGGGCGACGAATAAGAGAGAGTGCGTGCTTCTCATCGCGCCGCGGCCTCGGCGAGGATGGCGGAAAGATCGGCGCATTGCCGCGTATAGGCGGCGTCGGTGCGCAACGCGGCTTCACGCGGGTAAGGCAGATCGATCGCAACATCGGCGAAGAGGCGCCCGGGGCGCTTCGTCATCACGACGATGCGGTTCGAGAGGAACACCGATTCGAAGACGCTGTGGGTGACGAAGATCACCGTCCACTGATGGCGCTGCCACAGCGCCAGGAGATCTTCGTTGAGCTTGAAGCGCGTGATCTCGTCGAGCGCGGCGAAGGGCTCGTCGAGCAGCAAGAGCTGCGGGTCGGTGACGAGGGCGCGCGCGATCGAGACGCGCATCTTCATGCCGCCCGACAGCTCGCGCGGATAGACGCGCGCGAAGCCGTCGAGCCCGACCGCCGCCAAGGTTTCGTCGATGCGCGGCGCGGCCTCGCGGCGCGACTTGCCCATGAGGCGCAGCGGCAGATAGGCGTTGTCCCAGACCGTCGCCCAGGGCATCAAGGTCGGCTCTTGGAAGACGAAGCCGACGCGCCCCGCCGCGACGCCGTGCAGCGCGATGCGCCCCGCGCTCGGGGGGCTGAGGCCGGCGATCAAGCGCAGCAAGGTCGACTTGCCGCAGCCCGACGGGCCGAGCAGCGAGAGGAACGCGCCCGCCGCGACGCCGAGATCGATGCGATCGAGCGCGACCGTGCCGTTGCGAAAGCTTTTGCCGACGCCGGCGACCTCGACGAGCGGGGCGCCGGCGCGAACGTCATCGACCTGCGGCGCCGGGCGGCTCATTGCAGCGTGCTCAACATGCGATCAGGCGCACGCCGGCACGGCGCGCGGCGCGTTTGAGTTCGTCGTCGCGCGTTGCCAGCGGCAGCCGCCGGCGCATCGCCAGTTCGAGATAGGCGGCATCGTAGCTCGATAGCCTTTCGCGGCGGGCGAGGGCCAGAATATCGTTCATGGCGCGCCGGGGCATCTCGTCGTCGACGGCGACGGGCAGCGAGGCAAACAGAGTCACCGCTTCGGCGACATCCGCCGGGGCGATCCTTTTCTGCCGTTCTGCCAGCGCCAGAACATTGGCGATCTCGAGCGGCCACAGCGCCGGCACCTCGGCCGTTTCGCCATCGAGCAGCATGCGCGCGAGCAGCGCCTCGCTCGCCCCATCGCGCTCGTTTGCAAAGCACCAGGCGAGTGCCGCCGAAGCGTCGAGCGCGAAGTCGCTCAACGGCGGCCTTCCTCGCGCAGTGCCTTCAAAGCGGGCCCGCTCATCGCATGGCGCTGGGCAAAGGCCTTGAAGCGGGCAAGCAACGCCGCCTTATCCGCCTCGCTCGGCGTCGCCGCGGCCGGAACGAGCCGGGCCACCGGCGTGCCGTGATGCGTGATCGTGATGCTCTCGCCGCGCGCAACGCGCTTCAAGAGGCGGGAGAAATGGGTCTTCGCGTCGAAGGCGCCGACCATGTTGGAGGCCATGCCGTGCTCCTAAAACAGACTAGTCTCAGGCCAGTCTACTCGGCGCGTGAATGGCAAACAAGCGGCACGCCCCCTTCATCGTTACTCAAAACCTAGGCCACGCGCTCCAGCCGCGCTGTATTGGGATTGTAGATGTAATCACCGATCGTGCCGTTCTTAATCTTCTCGACCGCCTCGTCGATCGCGTGAAGCGGCACCAGGAACCATTCGCGCGGAACCACGGGATTGCCGAACCGATCCTTGATTTCGATGTCGAGCCGTGCCGGACCGAAGATTCGGTGGATGACATTTTCGAGCTTGGTGCGATTGATGTTATATAGCTGGTAGGTCGCGACGATCTCGACATCCGCGAGCAAGTATGTCGGATCGAGCTTGGCATTTGCTACGCGACGCGCGACATCGCCGCCCGTCACCCCGATCTTGTGAACGACATCCCGACGTTCGGCCACGATCGGATTGTCCGATTTGCTGCGCAGAACGTAGATCGTTCCGCTTGCAAGGTCGTCACCGTCCGCTGCGTCGGCAAAAAGCGGACCGGCGCTCGGATCGGTGATGCGCCTGCCCGCCTCGTCGCGGTGGAGCGCGCGCTGTAGCGAGCGCAACAGCACATCGCTTTCGGTGCCATTGTCGTAGATAACGCGCAATCGACTATCACGACGCTCGTATTCCGTCATGAATTCCGCGCCGACCTCGGCGACAAACGCGATCTGACCGCCGACGATAAAGAATTC
>DATGLO010000064.1:0-2993 GCA_035294105.1 Allostellaceae bacterium | reverse complement strand
GTGTCGATTGCATGTCGGTCTTGGGCGGCACGCCGGCCGATGAAGACCAGGCGATGAAGGATTTCGCCAAGCTCACGCCCGAAGCCGCGACCGGCGAGCTGGTGCAAGCAATCGCGTATCTCAAATCGCGGCCCGACGTCACCGCCAAGCTCGGCGCGATTGGCTTTTGCTGGGGCGGCGGCATGGTCAATCGTCTCGCCGAGGCGGCGGGGCCCGATCTTGCCGCCGGCGTCGCTTTCTACGGCGTCGCGCCGCCGCTCGATCAAGTGGCGAAGATCAAGGCCGCGATGATCTTGAACTATGCCGGGCTCGACGATCGCGTGAATGCGACGCGCCCCGGTTATGAAGATGCGCTCAAGGCCGCGCATGTCGATTACACGATCTACGTTTATCCCAACGTTAATCACGCTTTCTTCGACGACACGACCGAGCGCTACGACGCCGCCGCGGCGAAGCTCGCCTGGGAGCGCGCCACGGCGTTCTTCGCCCGGCAGCTGAAGGCATAAACGACGGGACGCCGGGCGGCGCGCCCGGCTCATGGAACCAATCGCCCGGAGGACGCATTGGCCCTCTGGGGAGGGTCCCCATGATCCGTCGCCAAGCGATTTTTTGTGCCAGTTGAGCTTTTTTATCACGAACGTGCTGCTCATCGGTGCGGCCGGCCTCGGACCCAAAGTACCGCTCAGTGGAGCGATCACCGTGGTCTCGCTCGCGCCACCGCCGGCCTCGAACGCGCCAGACGCCGCCGCGGCCGAGACGGCAGCAAAAAAGATAAAACAGACCGGCGTAGCATCGTGGTACGGCGATGAATGGCAGGGCAAGGTCATGGCCAGAGGCCAGCCCTTCCATGACCGCAAGCTGACGGCGGCGCACCGCACTTTGCCCCTCAACACCCAGGTCCACGTCACCGATCTCAAGACCGGCAAATCGGTCGACGTCACGATCACGGATCGCGGGCCTTACGTGAATGGCCGTGTGATCGACCTTTCGAAAGCCGCCGCCAAGAAGCTCGGCATCGTGAAAAAGGGATTGGCGCCGGTGCGGATCACGAGCGTCGCCCCGCCGGCACCGACGCCGGCTCCGCCGCAAGGCAATACCAAGGTCGCGAGCCTCGATATGCGCTGAGCTTCACCGCGCGGCGAAAACGCGCTCGCCGGCGGCCCAGCGCTCGATCAGCTTCGGTTCGCGGATGATGGCGGCGACGGTCTGCGTCAGCTCGACGATGTCGTGTTGCAAGCCGAGATCCCGGCAGATGCCGCGGATCGCGCCTTGTTCGCCGCCGCAGAGAAAGCGCAGCACCACATAAATCTCGATCGGCAACGGCCCGTCGCCCGCTTCGAGGCTCGCCAGGGCCTCATGGCAGCGCGCCGCGTCCGGCGAGGCGAGCGAGCGGCAGGTGATCGGCCGCGCGGTGTAAACGGAGCAGCGGTTGTCGACAAGCAGCGGGCATGGCTTGCCGGTCGCGATGCGTGTGCCGTCGTCGAGATCGCGGAAAGCGTCGGCGGCGGCAAGCACGGCATCGCGCCGCGGATCGACCTCATTGCCGAGCTGCAGCGCGACGAGAATCGCTTCGGGGATCGTTACGTCGACATTCTGATAACAGCAGAAGCTGCATCCGGCACGACACTGGACATCGCCGGCGGCGGCGAATTCGGCGACAGTCTTGTCGGCCTGGGGCAGGATCGACAGTCCCATGATGTCGACGATGAACTTGAGGCGGACCCACGGGTTCCCGCCGACGGCGATATGGGGGCCGGCCAGCGCCATGGCGTGGCTGCGCAGGGCGCCGGCTTTGGTTACGACTTGTTCGAAGAACGCCTCGGCGAGCTCGTCAGGCATGCCATCCGGCAGCGACAGGCCGATATCGTCGATGCCGCGAATTTCGATGGAGTCCATGGACCTTCTCTCCTCCAAGCAGGAGTAGGCGAACATGGTTAGCGAACGGTAAACGCGATGGTCGATGGACGTGCGCGCTCGGCTATACTGGGCGCGATGGAAGGATTCGCTTCATGGCCATAACCGTCATCGCGCCGGCTCTCAAGCTCGCGACCGGCATCAACGTCTTTACGTTGCCGGCAGAGCGCCAGCCCGAGCTGATCAAGACGCTGCACGCGATCAGCAACGAGATCATCACGCATAAATATCCGATGAATGTCGCGGCGAATTTCCATCGCGGTATCGATGCGCCGATCGTCATTAACTACAACCAATACAACGATCGCAAGAGCGGGCAATTCTTGCGCACGCAGCCCGTCGCGAAGGCGCTGCTAGACAAGACGCACGAGCTCTCGGACAAGCACGAGTTGCGCTGGTACGAAGTCGAGGAGGTTGTCACGACCGAGGCGCCGTCCGATCGGCTGGAGATTTCCGAGACGCGTCACAACCTCGCCGTCATCGGCATCTGGGCGGTCGAGCCGGCGCAACAGAACGATCTGCTTGCGCTGCTGCGGCACTATGGCGAAGCCGTCAAAGCCGCGCGCGCGCCGGGATTCATCGGCCTCGCAACGCATCGCGGCTTCAAGCCCGAGCATGTCGCGAGCTACGAGCAATGGGCGAGCGCGGAAAATTATCGCCAAGCGACGGACCACGGCGCGGCCGCGGAAGCGCTCGCGCAAATGCGCGCGATCGCGCTGGAGGCAAGCCTTCATTGCTACGATGTGCTGAGCGTGCAGCGTTTCGATCTTGACCAACCGGCGACGATGTGACCCTCGGCACGATGTTTCCCGGCACCCGCGCCATTCCTTGCTGCGGATTTCGTGAAGCTCTCGCTGCTGGTGCTGTTTGCGATCATCGCGCTCGACTGCCGCGCACGATGCATTAGCGCTTTGCGCGGGCCGACTTAAGCGAGGCCGTGGACGAGATAGCCGATGCCCGACGTAATCGCCATGGCCAGCGCTCCCCAGAACAGCACCCGAATCGCGCCGCGCCAGATACTGGCGCCGCCGGCCCAGGCGGCGAGCGCGCCCAGCAGCGCGAGGCAGACCAGGGCGATG
>DATGLO010000063.1:0-2479 GCA_035294105.1 Allostellaceae bacterium | reverse complement strand
TAGATTGAGCTATGCGCATGCCGCCGAGGATCCCGAACATCAGGATCGCCACGGCAATGGGCACGACGATGTCTCTCTCACATGAAATTCTGCGGATCGACGTCGACCATGACCCGCACGCCGCCGCGCTCGGGCGGCGCGGTCGCGAGCATCGCACGCAGAAAACCCTGAAGATCGGCATTGCGCGGCGCGCGCGCGAGCAGCCGGAAACGATGCCGGCCGCGAATGACCGCAATGGGGGCCTCGGCGGGACCGAGCAGCGAAATCTCGTCTTCGCGCGGCAAGCCGCCCAGTGCGCCAAGCCGCCATTTGGGATTGGGCGGAAGCGCGTAGGCGGCGCGGACCAGAGCGCGCGCATGGGTCTCGGCCGAAGCGCGGTCCTTGCCCGAGATGATGAGCGCGGCAAGCCGGCCGAAGGGCGGCAGGCCGGCTCTGCGGCGCTGCTCGGTTTCCTCGGTATAGAAGCGCTCGGCATTGCCGCAGACGAGGGCGCCGATCACCGGATGATCGGGCTCCCAGGTTTGCACCAGCGCGCGGCCGGTGCGGCCGAAACGCCCGGCACGTCCGGTCACCTGCTGCAAGACTTGGAACGTGCGCTCCGCGGCGCGCGGATCGCCGCTCGAAAGCCCGACATCGGCATCGATCACGCCGACCAGCGAGAGCAGAGGAAAATTGTGCCCCTTGGCAACGAGCTGCGTGCCGATGATGAGATCGCAGGCGCCATTGGCGATCGCGTCGAGTTCCTGGCGCAGCCGCTCGGTGCCGCCGGGAAAATCGGAGGAAAGAATGAGCGTGCGTGCATCCGGCCAGAGCTCCGCGACTTCTTCCGCCAGGCGCTCGACGCCGGGCCCACATGCGGCCAGCGAATCGACCGATTCACATTCGAGGCAGGCGTCCGGCCGGCGCTCGATGTGTCCGCAATGATGACAGACAAGGGCGCGGCGGAACCGATGCTCGACAAGCCAGGCCGTGCAATTCGGACATTGGAAGCGATGGCCGCAGACCCGGCATAGCGTCAGGGGCGCATAGCCGCGCCGGTTCAGAAAGAGCAGCGCCTGTTCGTCTTTCTCGAGCGTCTCGCCGACGCCGGCGACGAGCCGCGGCGAAATCCACTTTCCGCGCGGTGCGGCCTCACGGCGCAGATCGATCGTTTCGATCATCGGGAGGCTACTTCCGCCGAAGCGCACCGGCAGGCGCAGATGCCGGTAGCGGCCCTCGGCATTGACGCGCGATTCGATCGAGGGCGTTGCCGAAGCGAGCACCACGGCCGCCTTGTCGATCTGCCCGCGCACGACGGCCATATCGCGCGCGTGATAGGAGACGCCATCGTCCTGCTTATAGGCGGCCTCGTGTTCCTCATCGACGATGATGGTTGCAAGATCGGCAAAGGGCAGAAACAGTGCCGAGCGCGCGCCGGCGACGACTTTCACGTCGCCCTTGGCGAGTCCCTCCCAGGTGCGGGCGCGTTTGCGCGGGCTGACCGCTGAATGCCATTCGGCAGGCCGGGCGCCGAAACGGGCCGCGAAACGGTCCAAGAATTGGGCGGTGAGCGCGATCTCCGGCATAAGGATGAGCGCCTGGCGTCCTGCGCGCAGAGCTTCGGCAACCGCCTCGAAATAGACTTCGGTCTTGCCGGAGCCGGTCACGCCTTCGAGCAGGCTCACCGAAAATTCGCCGGCTTTCACGGCGGCGACGAGCGCTTCCGCCGCGTCTTTCTGCGCCGCTTCGAGGCGAGGCGCGGCGAAATCGGGGTCGCAGATCCCGGCGATCGGCTCGGGCGGCAGCGCGATCGCCGCGAGCGTACCCTCATCGACAAGCGTGTCGATCACGCTCGTCGAACACGCGGCAAGGTCGGCGAGCGCGCTCTTGGAGTGCGGAAATCCGTCTTCGAGCGCGGCAAGCACGCGCTGGCGCGCCGGCGTCATGCGCGCGGGCGGCGGCCCCGCGCGCACGAGCCCGATGCGCACAGGCTCCGGTGCGGCATTGAAAGCCGCTTTGACGCTCATGCGCAGAACCATGCCGCGCGGGCTCAAGGTCCAGCGCGCCACCCAATCGATGAAGGCGCGCAGCGACGGGTTGAGCGGCGGAAGATCGCAGCGCGCCGCAATCGCCTTGAGATTGGAGCCGCCGGTCTCGCGGATTTCCCACACGGCGCCGACCGTCTCGCGGGTGCCGAGCGGCACTTCGACGAGATCGCCTACGGCAATCTCGAGATCGGCGGGAATGCGATAGGAATAGGCTTGATCGACGGCGACGGGGACGAGGACGTCGGCAACGCGCGTGCGATTCGAGGACCTCAGCATGGGTGAGGGGGGATATTATACTTCACGGGACCACGGCAAGCTGTAGAAGTGGAGAGGACGATCTAGTTCTTCGGCTTCGGCGGTGGATTCCAGGTCGCCCGAACCGTCTTCGGCGGCTCGTTTGGCTTTTTCACCTTCGCGACCCTGTCGAAGGCCATGTCAAAATCATCCGGATC
>DATGLO010000062.1:0-4085 GCA_035294105.1 Allostellaceae bacterium | reverse complement strand
TAGGCGTGAGCGAGCGAGCTCACCGTGTCGATGGCGAAGCTATGGCCTTTGAGGATCTGCATGCGCTCCTTGAGCGGCGCCTTCAAGTCGATGCCCGAGGCGTCGACAACGTCCTTGCGCATAACGAGCGTCCAGCCGGGCGTATCGCTCATGCTGGCGATCGCGAGCATCTTCTGGCCATGGGCAGCCGCCCGGGTCAACGAGACTCCGTTCGAGATGCCGAAATCGACCGCGCCCGAAATCACCGCATTGGTCGTGCCGACGCCGGGAAGATAGACCATCTTCACCGCCAGGCCTTCCTTCTCGAAGAAATGCGCATCCTGCGCGGCGTAGATCGGCAGAAAGGTCACGCCCTCGCCCGGCAAGGACAGGCTCGTACTATCGGTCTCTGCCAATGCCCGCATGGGTGCCGCCGCAAGCAGCGCGCAAGCGATTACCGCGATCCGCGATCTCATGCCATCCTCCCCGCTGTTCGGGAGGCAACTTACCACGTCACGAACATCGCCATAGCGACCAGGGTCATGACGGCGGTCGCAATCCAGCCGAGCGAAGCCAGCGGCCAGGGCAGGACGAAATTCCCCATGACGCGCTTCTGCCGCGCCATTACCATCGTCATGATCATGATCGGCACCGCGACCAGGCCGTTGATCACCGCGGACCAAAATAACGCTTTGATCGGATCGACCGGGAAGAAGTTGAACATGGCGCCGACGAAAGTCGCCGCCGCGATCGTGCCGTAGAACGCCCGCGCCGCTTTGGCCCTGCGCGCAAGCCCCGCCGGCCATTTAAGCGCCTCCGCCAGCGCATAGGCCGCCGAGCCCGCGAGCACCGGCACCGAGAGCAAGCCGGTACCGATGATGCCGAGGGCAAAGAGCAAAAACGCGAACGCGCCGGCGGCCGGCCGCAACGCTTCGGCCGCTTGGCCGGCACTGCTGATGTCCTTGATGCCGTGCGCGTTCAAGGTCGCGGCGACCGTGATGATGATGAACCAGCCGATCACATTCGACAGGAACATGCCGAGATAGGTATCGATACGGATGCGGCGGAATTCGTCAGGCGCTTGGCGCGGCGCCCGCTTCAGCGGCTTCGCATGCGGGTCCTGCCGTACCTCCTCGGCTTCTTGCGAGGATTGCCAGAAGAAGAGGTACGGACTGATCGTCGTGCCGAGCACGGCGACGATGGCGACGACGTAGGACGTCTCGATGCGCATCGATGGAACGAGCGTTCGCCACGCAACCTCACCCCAAGGAATGCGCACCACCAGCGCCGCCGCGACATAGGCGAACAAGGTCACAGTAATCCATTTCAGGATGCCGACATAGCGTTTGTAGGCGGTGAAGATCTGCAATCCGGCGCAGAGCGCGCCGAACAGCACGGCGTAAAGCAACGCCGGCCCGCCGACGAGCATGTTGACGACATTGCCCATCGCCCCGAGATCGGCGCCGAGATTGATCGTGTTCGCGATCAGCAGCGGCGCGACCATGACGCGCAGCAGCAGAGGCGAATAATGCCGCCGGATGTTGCCGGCGATCCCCTCGCCCGTGGCGCGGCCGATCCGCGCAGCCGTTTCTTGGATGGCGCACATCAGCGGAAAGCTGAACAGCATCACCCAGCCCATATCGAAGCCAAACTGGGCGCCGACTTGGGAATAGGTGGCGATGCCGCTGGGATCGTCGTCCGAGGCCCCGGTGATCAGGCCGGGACCAAGAATCTGTAGTACACGCGTCGTCGAGGAAGGTGCTTGAGCACCGGACATGGTGCCGCCGCCATGATTGATCCGCTTCACCTCAACGGCGGCCGCTGGCGGAAGGTTCAAAAAGGAAACGCCGGCGAGCCTTGCGGCCGGCCGGCGTTTGCCGAGAATCGACCTACTTTAAGCGGCGGGCGGGAAAGCCGCGGCGCGCGAGCCGAGCTCGACCGCATGCGTCCAGAACCGCTCGAGCCGGCGCAGCGTGCGATGCGCGGACACCATGTCGTCCGCCTGCACCACTCCCTGCGACAGCGAGGACATGTGGCGCTCGTGCATGCGCTTCAGCTTCTGCTGCAGCGCAAGGCCCTTTTCCGAGAGCCGGACGCGAACCGAGCGACGGTCGTGCGAGGAGCGCTCCTGCACGATGTAGCCGTTCTCGAGCATCTTCTTCACGTTGTAGGAAACGTTCGATCCCAGGTAGCAGCCGCGCAGCGTGAGCTCGCCGACGGTCATCTCGAGATCGCCGATATTGTAGAGGATCATCGCCTGCACGTTGTTGATGTCGTGCACGCCGTTGGTGTCGAGCTCGAGCTTGATCACTTCGAGGAACTGCCGGTGAAGGCGTTCGACCAGAGCGATCAGGTCCAGATACGCGGATTGCATTGTCGCCTCGCGAGTAAAACTTGGCGCGAAGTTTAAAGGCAGTCTCGTTAAGATAATGTTGAAGCAAGTTCGACGCATCGCCATGCTTACCAGGTCGTAAGCATTTCAGCTGCAGCGCTAATTCTGCGCGGGTGCGCGCGTCGGGCGCCGTTTTTCGCGGCGGAATCGCCGGGACGAGGGAACCTGCGTTTCGCAAGGTACGGCGCTTTCGCTAATGTTCGGGTTCCCCGCCCGGCAACCGTCTCTCGACTTTTCTAGCTTTTCCAATTTTGGCGCCTTGAAGAATTCGTCTCGAAAAGTGTCGAAATTCCGGCGAGGCCCGCGGCAATTTCGAGGCGCGAGCGTCGGCGTAGATTTTTATGGATAAAACCGGGTTAACCCGGTACGAGCGTCAAGACGCCGCCGCTCGCATCGTTGCCGAAGACGACGTATCCGACGTCGCGCCAGCTCTGCAACAGATCGGCGTAATGCCTCGATAGCAGATTGCCGGATTCGCCCGGTGTGATCATGAAGCGCGCGCTGCCCGGCGCAGCCATATCGACGATCATGCGCAACGTCGGGCCGTGCACCGCAGTGAAGGGCTGGGCATCGTTGCCGACGAACATCGTGCCGTTGTCGATCGTATCGAAACCGCCGTCGTCCGGGATCGCGAGGGCAAGCCAGCCCGCGATCACGGGCAGATGCGACCAGATCGGATGCGGGAAGCTCGCTGGATGGGCGACGCCCCAGCGCCAGGCATTCATGTCGTCGCCGTACCGGCGAGCGAGCTCGGCCATCGCCCGGTCGAGCGCGGCGCCGAGCTGCTGCGGGCAGGTCTCGACATCGGGAGTCTCGCGATTGTCGCACCAGTCGGGATGATTGCTGAGAATATTCTCGATCACGTCGGGGTGGAGCGCCCAATAGGCATCGAAGAGCGGCCCCAGCTTGTCGGCGAGGATCTGGCGGTTGAATTCGCGCAGCCAAGCGATGAAGAGCAACGGCTCGACCTGGTCGCGGGTCATCAGCTGGTCCCAGGATTTGAGCCGGCGCATCGCGTCCTGCCCTGCCGGCGATTGCGGCGTAGCGGCGAGCATCAGCGGCAGCAGCTTCCGCGCCATGATGGAGTCGACATCGGCTTGCATCTTTTCCGCCGCGTCGGGCGTCAGGCTCGGCGTCGCGTCAAGCAGCTCGTTGATGCGTTCCGCGCGATAGGGCAGCTCCCAATCGTGGGTGATCAGATAAGGATAGGAATCCGGCACGATCTTGTTGTTGGCGGCGACGAAGCGGCCGCTCGGCGGATCGACCCCGTTCGGCAATTGGTCGAAGGGCACAGTGCCCGTCCAGTCGTATTCGCCGGTCCAGCCCGGCTCGGGGATCGTGCCGTCGCCATGCGCGCGGATCGGAATCCGCGCCGGCGCGGCAAAGCCGATATGGCCGTCGATATCCGCGTAGCCGATGTTCTGCTCGGGGGCGACGGCGTTCTTGAACGCGTTGTAAAAATCGCTCCAGTCGTGCGCGTGGGTCGCGTCCCAAAGCGCTTGCGGCGTGCGATCCTCGCCCTGAAGCCAGGTCGCCGACAGGGCCAGCACTTGGCCGCCGCCCGGATCGGCGATCACCGGCCCGTGCCGCGTCGAGCGGATCGTGAGATCGACCGGCGGGGCGCCTTTCACTTTGATCTGCTCGGTGCGCGTCGCGAAGGGCTGCGAGCCGTCGGGCGTCAAATATTTCGTCGGGTCGGCGGGATCGAGCTTTT
>DATGLO010000061.1:0-6444 GCA_035294105.1 Allostellaceae bacterium | reverse complement strand
GGTTGCGCAGCAGGATTTCCTTCGCGGGCGCCTCATGCGCGGGGTTGCGATAGGAATGGAGGAAGAGAATCGCCACTGCCTCGATGCCGAGCTGCTCGATGCGGCGGCCCAGCGCGACGATCTCGTCGTCGTTCAGCGGCGTCTTGACCGAGCCGTCGGCGAGCATGCGCTCGTTCACCTCGAACCGCAGCGCGCGCTCGATCAGCGGCACATGCTTCTTGAAGAAGAGATTGTAGGAATCCGGCCGGTTGACGCGGCCGATCTCGTAGATATCGCGAAAGCCCTTGGTGGTGAGGAGCGCGGTCTTCGCGCCGGTGCGTTCCAACAGCGTGTTGATGGCGATGGTCGAGCCGTGGAGGAACAGGCCGGCGTCGTGATAGCGCGCGCCGGCCTTGGCGACGCCGTTGTTGATGCCTTCGGCCAGGCGATGCGGCGTCGTCAGGCTTTTGCCCAAGAGCAGCTTGCCGGTCTTTTCGTCGAAGGCGGCCACGTCGGTGAACGTGCCGCCGATATCGGTCCCCAGCCGCAGACCTTCGCCCGCGCGCGCCGCTTCTGCCATTCGCTATCCGCCCCTCTTTTTCGATGGGGTTTCTAGCGAGCGCCTTACCTATCCGCAACGAACCGAGTTTTCCCTCTCCCTTTTGGGGAGGGTAGGGTGAGGGGGCCAACGAGGTCCCCCTCACCCGGCGCTTCGCGCCGGCCTCTCTCCGAGGCGAGAGTTGTTTTATCTGCGGTTGGCAATCGCTATCCGCTGCCGCATATTCCGGCCGGGAATTAGAGGAAAGAGAGATGCCCGATACGCTCAGCCCGCGCAACCGCCGCGCCGATCCGGTGATCACCGAGATCGTGCGCTCGGGCGTCCTCGCCGTTACCGGCGAGATGAAGACCAACCTCATGCGCACCGCCTACAACCTCATTATCTACGAGGCGCTGGATTTCACTTGCGGGCTCTTCACCGCCGACGGGCGCACCGTGTCGATCGGCCTCGGCCTGCCGATGTTCATCCGCGGCATGGGCGAGGTGATCAAGGCGAAGCTCGCGCATTTCAAGGGCGACATCCAGCCGGGCGACATCCTCGTCACCAACGACGCCTATATCACCGGCTCGCATCTCAACCACGTCACGCTTTCGCTGCCGATCTTCCATCAGGGCCGGTTGGTCGGCTTCTCCTGCTGCATGGCGCATTGGCTCGACATCGGCGGCGTCCTCGCCAGCGTCACCACCGACATCTATTCCGAAGGGCTGCAGATTCCGATCTGCAAGCTGCACAAGGCCGGCGAGGTCAACCAGGACGTGATCGATTTGATTCGCATGAACGTCCGCGTGCCCGAGCGCGCGATGGGCGATCTCCGGGCGCAGGTGACGGCGGTGAAGACCGGCGAGAAGCGGTTTTTGGAGCTGGTCGAGCGCTATGGCGCCGACGAGGTGCTGGCCTCGATCGACGAGATCATGGACCGGTCGGAGGAATCGGCGCGCGCCCGCACCCGCACCATCCCCGATGGCACCTACGAAGCCGAAAGCTTCATGGACGACGACGGCTATCAGCTCGGCAAGCGCGTGCCGATCAAGGTGAAGATCACGATAAAGGGCGACGAGGCGACGATCGATCTGTCCGAGGTCAGTCCGCAGGTGCAGGGCTTTTACAATTCGGGCTACAGCACCGCGATCGCCTGCGCCCAGGTCGCGTATAAGTGCCTGACCTCGCCGACCGATTATCCGATCAACGACGGCAGCTTCCGGCCGCTCACGGTGATCGCGCCGCCGGGCCGCGTCGTTTCCGCGGTGAAACCCGCGGCGATGCGGCGCTGGATGACCTTCCCGATGACCATCGTCGACACGATCTTCAAGGCGGTGGCGCCGGCGATCCCCGATCGCGTCGCCGCCGGCCATCACGCGGATCTCATCATCGCGCAATTCATCGGCTTCACGAACAACCAGTTCATCTTTGCCGGGCTCAGCCATGCCGGCGGCGGCTGGGGGGCGAAGAAGACCGAGGACGGCGTTTCCGCCACCATCGCGATGAATGACGGCGACACGCATAACTCGCCGATCGAGTTGCTCGAGGTGAAATATCCGCTTTTCGCCGAGCGCTACGAGCTGGTGCCGGATTCGGGCGGCGCCGGCAAGTATCGCGGCGGCCTCGGCGTCGATCGCGAAGTGCAGCCGCTGATCGAGCTGAAATTCACCAGCCATATCGAGCGCTCGCAATGCAAGCCGTGGGGACTCTTCGGCGGCGGCGATGCCATGCCGAACGCGCTCTTCCTCAAGAAGGACGGTAAGGAGCTCGGCGACCTGCCGAGCGCCAAGGCCTTCACCGTGTCGCTGAAGCTCGGCGACAGCGCGACCATCCGCGGCGGCGGCGGCGGCGGCTACGGCGATCCGACCGAGCGCGAGCCCGAGAAGGTCCGCGAGGATGTTTATCAGGGCTATGTCTCGCTCGGCGCCGCGCGCGATCTCTACGGCGTGGTGCTCGATGCCGAAACCTTGGTGATCGACGCGGCAGCGACCGCAAAGCGCCGCGCCGAGATGCGAGCGGGCGGCAGCTGACCCTCAGCAGGCGCGCTTCGCTCGGCACCCTCTCCCGCTCGTGCGAGCGGTGAGGAAGGGCGAAGGAGCTTCACTCCGCGGCAGTTGCCTTTGCCGCCGCGAGCCGCGCGATCACCTCGTCCGTCGACATCACATCGCCGAAGATGCGCAGGATATTCGCGAGCGTCGCGTTGTGCTCGGCATCGGTCGCGGCGGCGTTCGCGTCCGAGACCATGACGGTCTTGTAGTTGAGCATCATCGCGTCGCGCGCCGTCGATTCGCAGCAGGTGTTGGTGACGGTGCCGGTGACCAGCACCGTGTCGATGCCGCGCGCCTTCAAGAGCTTGTCGAGATCGCTCGATCCCTGGATGAAGGCGCTGAAGCGATTCTTCTCGACCTTCAAATCGCCGGGCTTGACGTCGAGCGTATCGTAAAGCGCCTGGCCATGCGACCCGCGAAGCAGGCCTTTCAGCTTATCGCCGCGGATGGCCGTCTGCGTGACGTCCTCATAGAAGACGCTCCAGGTCTTCTTGTCGTTTTCGGTATGGGTCATCTGGATCCACACCACGGCGCCGCCCGCAGCGCGCGTCGCCGCCGCAAGGCGGTTGACGTTCGGCACGATCTCGCGCGCCAGCGGCACCTCGGTCGGGTAGGGCGGCAGCATGAATACGTTCTGCAGGTCGACGACGAGCAGCGCGGTCGCGGGCCCGACCAGTTGATCGAAAGCGTGCAGCTTGCCGCGTGCTTTGGTCACCCGATCGATGATGTATTGCGGAATATCGATCTTATGCATTCGGGCCTCCGATCCCACTTTTTGCCGTCATCGCGAGGCCACGAAGTGGCCGCGGCGATCCAGTGGCAGTTCCTGGATTGCCGCGGCGCGCGAAGCGCGCCTCGCAATGACGCATTCTATTTCGAATCCTTTAGCGCCCGCCAGATCTTCTCGGGCGTCGCCGGCATTTCAAGATGGGCAATGCCGAGCGCATCGGCGACGGCGCCGATGACCGCCGAGGTCGCGGGCGTAATGCCGGCTTCGCCCGCGCCCTTGACGCCAAGGGGGTTGCTGTCGGTCGGCACCGGGTTTTGCTGTGTCAGGAAGTTCGGCAGCTGGTCGGCGAGCGGCATCGCGTAATCCATGAAGCTGCCCGAGAGCAGCTGTCCGTCGCGGTCGAAGACAATCGCTTCCATCAGCGCCTGGCCGATGCCTTGCGCGGCGCCGCCATGGACCTGCCCCTCGACGATCATCGGATTGATGATGCGGCCGGCATCGTCGACCGTCGCGTAGCGGATGACGGCGACGCTGCCGAGCTCGGGATCGATCTCGACCTCGCAGGCGGCGCTGCCGTTGGGATGTGCGTGGAGCCGCGTCGAAAGGATCGAGGTGGCGGCGAGCGGCCCGCGTAAATCTTCGGGAAGGCGCGGGTCGTCCGCGCTCGCGGCGAGATCGAAAAGGCCGATCGAGCGATCCGTGCCGGCCACCGTGAAGCGGCCGTCGGCATGGACGATGTCGAGCTCCGCGACTTCGAGCTTCCACGCGGCGAGCTTCTTGGCGCGTCCGACGATCTCCTCGGAAGCGCGCACCAGCACCGCCCCGCCCAAGCGCATCGAGCGGTCGGAATGCGTGCCGCCGCCCGACACCGACACCGCCGTGTCGCCGAAGAGCACCGCGACGCGTTCCAGCGGCACCTGCAGAATATCGGCGACGACCTGCGCGAAAGCGGTCTCGTGGCCCTGACCCGATGCTTGCGTGCCGATCGCCGCATCGACGCGGCCTTCGGGCAGCACGCGGATGTCGCTGCGCTCGTCGACGAAACCGGTCGGCGATTCGAGGTAATTCACGACCGCGATGCCGCGCTTCTTGCCTTTCGCCGCGGCTGCCGCGCGCCGCGCCGGAAATCCCGTCCAATCGACGAGCTTCAGCACGGATTCGAAATTCGCGGCGAAGGCGCCGCAATCGTAGCAATGGCCGAGCGGCGATTGGTAAGGCAGCTTCGCCGCCGGAATGATGTTTCGCCGGCGCAGCTCGTCGCGCGGCATGCCGAGCTCGGCGGCGGCGAGATCGATCATGCGCTCTAAGATGAAATTCGATTCCGGCCGGCCGGCGCCGCGATAGACCGACATCGGAACGGTATTGGTCGCGACGCCTTCGACGCTGACATGGATCGCGGGGATGTCGTAGACGATCCCGCCCATGCGCGTGACGTTGTTGAGCACGGCGTAGGAGACCGGATAGGCGCCGAGATTGCCGGCATAGGAGATATCGAGCGCGAGGAACTTGCCGTTGCGGTCGAGCGCGAGCGCGCCCTCGACTTCGACATCGCGCGCCTGGTAATCGGCCAGGAAAGCCTCGGCGCGGCTCGAATTCCATTTGACCGGACGCCCGACTTTCTTCGCCGCCCAAGCCAGCGCCGCATATTCGGGATAGACCGACGAGCGCACGCCGAAGCCGCCGCCGACATCGCCGGTGATGACGCGAATCTTGTCGGGCGGCACGCCGAGACAGCCCGCGAGCGTGAATTTGATACGGTGGACGCCTTGGCTCACCGAATGGATGGTGTAGTTCCCGCTCGCGCCGTCATAGGCGGCGATGGTGCAGCGCGGCTCCATCGGCGCGCCGCTGACGCGCTGATTGTGGCTTTTGAGGCGCACGATCTTGTGCGCGCGGGCGAAAGCGGCTTCGGTCGCGGCGCGATCGCCGTTCTGCGATTCGACCAGGAGATTGCCGCCGCGCTCGTCCCAAAGCCGTGGCGCGCTCGGCGCGAGCGCCGCCGCGATATCGACGGCCGCCGGCAGCATCTCGTAGTCGATCGCGATGTGCTCAGCCGCGTCGCGCGCCTGATCGAGCGTCTCGGCAATGACATAGGCGACCGCCTCGCCGACGAAGCGAACTTTATCGATCGCGATCGGCGGCTGGCCCGGCGGCGGCCCGAACGGCATGGCTTCGGGTCCGAAAGCGGGCTTGGTGATCTCGAAATGATCCGCGCCGCTCGGCCCGTGCTGCATCTCCTTGAGGCCGTCCGCGACGTAGTCTCGGCCGGTGAGGATCGCGAGCACGCCGGGCAGGCGTGCAGCCTCGCCCGCCTCGATTCCGCGAATACGCGCATGCGCATGCGGCGAGCGCAGCACGTAGGCATGCGCTTGGCGCGGCAGATTGATATCGTCGGTGAAGCGGCCTTGGCCGGTCAGGAGCCGGTGGTCTTCCTTGCGCCGGATGGGCTGGCCGATGAAGCTCATTCATTCACCATCCGGAAGGCGAGGCTACTTCGCGAAAGCCGGTTCCTTGATGCGCACGAAATCGTAGACGCCCTGCGTCAGGGGCTTGCCTTTCGGCAGCGTGAAGCGACCTGAGCGCACGCGATAGCTCGCCGGATCGAGGCCCGGCGGCGTGCCGCCGTTCTCGAAATCTTTAAGGGTCTTCAGCAGCAGGCGCCGGATCTGGATGATCGTTGTGTCGCTTTTGCCGAGATGCTCGATGGTGCGATCGGCGACCGGTCCCATCGATTCCTGGATGCCGCAATCCTGGATGCCGAGACCGAACATACCGGTATAGGACTTGCCGCTCTTCTGCAGCGCGCGATCGATCTTGTAATCGTTGTCCTTGTTGAGGACGGCGCGGTCGCTTCCGGGCAGCAGCTCGGGATGGATGAAGCGGAAGTTCTTCGAATCTTCCATCTCCTCGTCCGAGAGCGGCCGGTCGGGCCAGTATTCGACGCTGTAATTCATCGTCGTCTCGTCGTCGACCGGCACCCAGACATGCGCGCCGATCGGCGAAGTCGATATCAGCTTGTGAAAGGGCATCAGCATGCAATTCGCGGTCAGCGCGCTGCTTCCGTCGGGCAAGTCGCGGCCGGTGATCGAAATGAGCCCGCAATCCGCCGGCACCACTTCATAGCGCGTCGGGATCGGAAGCGGCCGCCC
>DATGLO010000060.1:0-5028 GCA_035294105.1 Allostellaceae bacterium | reverse complement strand
TCGACCGGATCGATCGGCTGCAACACCGTCGAGCTGCTGGCGGCGGATCGCGACACCTATGCGGTCGAGGCGCTGGTCGCGCTGCGCAACGCACAGCGCCTTGCGGAGCAGGCGAAGAGTTTGGGCGCGCGTTTCGCCGTGATCGCCGATGAGAGCCAATACGGCGTGCTGAAAGAGGCGCTAGCCGGCACCGGGATCGAAGCCGCGTCCGGGGCTGAAGCGGTGGTCGAGGCGGCGCGCCGCCCAGCCGATTGGGTGATGGCCGCTATCGTCGGCGCGGCCGGGCTCGCGCCCACCTTGGCGGCGGTGCGGCGCGGCGCCTATGTCGCGCTCGCGAACAAGGAAGTTCTGGTCTGCGCCGGCGACCTCGTCACGGCGGAGGCGAGACAGCACAAGGCGACGCTGCTTCCGGTCGACAGCGAGCACAATGCGATCTTCCAATGCTTCGATGTCAAGCAGCGCGGCGCGATCGAGAAGATCGTGCTGACCGCGAGCGGCGGTCCGTTCCGCCTGTCGTCGGTCGAGGACATGGCTTCGGCGACTCCGGCGCAAGCGGTGAAGCATCCCAACTGGCGCATGGGCGCGAAAATCTCGGTCGACAGCGCGACGATGATGAACAAGGGCCTCGAGGTCATCGAGGCGCATCATTTGTTCGACCTCGACAGCGACCGGCTCGATGTGGTCGTTCATCCGCAATCGGTCGTGCACGGTCTCGTCTATTACAGCGACGGCTCGGTGCTGGCGCAGCTCGGCTCGCCCGATATGCGCACGCCGATCGCCAACGCGCTCGGCTGGCCGGATCGCATTCCGGCGCCGAGCCCGCGGCTCGATCTTGCCAAACTGGCAAAGCTCACCTTCGAGGCGCCCGAGCCCGAGCGTTTCCCCGCGCTGCGTCTCGCACGCGCGGCGCTGATCGCCGGCGGCGGCGCGCCGACCGTGCTCAACGCCGCCAACGAAACCGCGGTCGCGGCCTTCCTCGACGAGCGCATCGGCTTCCTCGATATCGCGGCGACGGTCGAGCGCACGCTCGATCGTCTCGCCGGCCGCCGCATCGCCGCACTCGACGATGTTTATGCGCTCGACCGCGAAGCGCGCGCCACGGCGCGGGCGCTGATCGGCGAAGATACGCGGCGCGTCGCCAGCGCTTGATTCGGGATTTCGCGAAGCCTGTTTTGGTGACCGGCGCGTCGGGCTTCGTCGGTGCGGCGGTGGTGCGTGCGCTCTTGGCCCAGGGCCGCAAGCTGCGCGTGCTGGTGCGGCCGCAAAGCGACCGGCGCAATCTCGCCGGCTTCGATGTCGAGCCGCGGATCGGCTCGCTCGAAGACGCATCCTCGCTCGCGGCGGCGATCGAGGGCTGCGGCGCGCTCTATCACGTCGCGGCGGATTATCGGCTTTGGGTCAAGGACGAGGGGGCGATGTACCGCGCCAATGTGGAGGGCACGCGGCTGTTGATGGAAGCAGCATTGGCGCAGCGCGTCGCCAGCATCGTCTATACCAGCAGCGTCGCGACCCTCGGCATCATCGGCGACGGCACGCCCTCCGACGAGACCACGCCGAGCGCACTCGGGGATATGATCGGCCCCTATAAGCGCTCAAAATTCATGGCCGAAGAGGTGGTGCGCGGTCTCGTCAAAGACCGCGGCCTGCCGGCGGTGATCATCAATCCCTCGACGCCGGTCGGGCCGGGCGATGTGAAGCCGACGCCGACCGGCCGCATGATCGTCGAGGCCGCCTCGGGCAAGATGCCGGCTTTCGTCGATACCGGGCTCAACATCGTGCATGTCGACGATGTCGCGGCGGGGCATCTCCTCGCGGAGGAGCGCGGCAAAGCGGGCGAGCGTTATATCCTTGGGGGCGAAGATCTGACCTTGGCCGAAATTTTGCGGCGGATCGCGGTGCTGGTCGGCCGCAAGCCGCCGACGATCCGCGTGCCGATCCCGCTGATCTGGCCGATCGCGATGGGCGCGGAGGCGTGGGCGCAGCTCAGCGGCAAGGAGCCGTTCGTTACGCGCGACGGGCTGCGCATGGCGAAGAAGAAGATGTTCTTCTCATCGGCGAAGGCGCGGTGCGAGCTCGGCTATCGCGCGCGGCCGGCACAGGAGGCGCTCGCCGACGCGGTGACGTGGTTCCGGCGGACGGGGATGTGCCCGTGATCGCGCTGGCGCTCGGCTGGCTGCTTGTCGCGATCTGGGCCTATCTTCTCCTTGGCCGGGGTTTTTTCTGGCGCGCAGCGGTTGCGCCGGTGCCGGCACTGCCGGCAACGCGGCCTCCGCGCGTGGTTGCCGTCATTCCCGCGCGTAACGAGGCCGAAAGCGTAGGCCGCGCGGTCGTCTCGCTGCTCGATCAGGATTACCGGGGCGATTTGTCGATCGTGCTGGTCGACGACCATAGCCATGACGGCACCGCCGAGATCGCGCGTACGGCAGCCGCAGGTCGCGGGGACCGCCTCACCGTTGTTGCGGCGCGTTCGCTGCCGGGCGGCTGGACCGGCAAGCTTTGGGCGCTCAGCGAAGGCGTGCGCCAGATCGCAAATCCGCCCGATCTCTACCTCTTCACCGATGCCGACATCGAGCATCATCGCTCGAATGTCACCGAGCTCGTCGCGCGGCTCGAAGCCGAGCAGCGCGATCTCGCATCGTTGATGGTGAAGCTGCATTGCGAGAGCTTTGCCGAGAAATTCCTGATCCCGCCGTTTGTTTTCTTTTTCGCGCTGCTCTACCCGTTTTCTTGGGTCGCTCATCCGCGCAAGAAGACGGCGGCGGCGGCAGGCGGCTGCATCCTCATTCGCCGCAGCGCCTATGAGCGCATCGGAAGTTATGCCGCTATCAAGGGCCAGCTGATCGACGATTGCGCGCTTGCGGCAGCGGTGAAGCGCGGCGGCGGCTCAATCTGGCTCGGCTTGACGCAGGATACCGAGAGCCTGCGCCTTTACCCGCATATCGGCGACATCTGGAATATGGTGGCGCGCACCGCCTATACGCAGCTCGATTATTCGCCGCTGTTGCTCGCGGGGACGGTGCTGGGCCTCGTCACCGCCTATCTCGGGCCGGTGCTGCTGCTGTTGTTCTGCGGCGGTAACGCGCGCTGGCTGGGTCTCGCGGCTTGGGCCGTCATGACGGCGATCTACGCGCCGATGCTGCGCTTCTATGGCCGCTCCCTGCTCTGGGCGCCGTTGCTTCCGGCCGCGGCCTCGATATATCTCGGCGCGACGATCGCCTCGGCCTGGCGGCATTGGCGCGGGCGCGGTGGCGAGTGGAAGGGGCGGGTGCAATGGCAGAGTCGCTGACGGTCGAGACGCCGTCCGGCAAAGGAAGAGGCGACGAGAATTTTCCCGTCGGCTCTTTCCTTATCCGCCGCGATCTGCGCAAGCACGTTCATGCCTTCTATCGCTTCGCGCGCAATGCAGACGATATCGCCGACAATCCCGCGCTGACGGCGGCAGACAAGATCGCACGGCTCGACCGGATGGAAGCGGTGCTCGACGGCGCGCCGGGCGACGATTCGCCGGCTGCAACCGGCTTGCGCGCAAGCCTCTTCGAGACCGGCACGACCTTTCAGCACAGCCGCGACATCCTGCGCGCCTTCCGTCTCGATGCGACCAAGCTGCGCTACGAAAACTGGGCCGATCTGATGGATTACTGCCGCTACTCCGCTTCGCCGGTCGGGCGGCAATTGCTCGATCTTCACGGTGAAAGCCAGGATACTTGGCCGCCTTCGGACGCGTTGTGCAGCGCGCTTCAGGTGCTCAATCACTTGCAGGATTGCGCCGAGGATCATCGCAATCTCGATCGCGTCTACCTGCCGCGCCAGGACATCGAGGCCTGCGGTGCGTCGATTGCCGAGCTGCAAGCGCCCCAAGCGAGCCGCGGCCTGCGCTGCGTTCTCGACCGGCTCCTTGACGCGACCGATCAACTGATCGCTCAGGCGCACCAGTTGCCGCCGCGCGTCAAAAGCCCGGGCCTGCGCCGCGAATGCGCGGTGATCGTCAATCTCGCCGAGCGGCTGTCGCGGCATTTGCGTCGCGGAGATCCGCTGTCGGCGCGTGTGAAGCTGAAGCCCGTCGATTTCGCGGCGGCGCTGTTCATCGGCGTGTGGCGCGGGCGATGAGCGCGACCGACGATGCGGCGCTGCGCGCCGCCATCCGCGACAAGGTGGCGGCGGCCGGCACTTCCTTTTACTGGGCGATGCGGCTGTTGCCGGCGTCGCGGCGCGAGGCGATGTATGCGATCTATGCCTTCTGTCGCGAGGTCGACGACATCGCCGATGAGGAAAATCCGCTGGCCGTGAAACAGGCGATGCTCGACGACTGGCGGCGCGAGATCGATCGGATCTATGCGGGCACCGGCACAAAGCCGCTCGCCCGGATTCTCGCGGCGGATGCGAAGACCTTCGACCTGCGTCGCGAGGATTTTCTCGCCGTCATCGACGGCATGGCGATGGACGCGGAGCACGACATCCGCGCGCCGAGCCTCAAAGATCTCGACCTTTATTGCGATCGCGTCGCGAGTGCGGTCGGGCGGCTGTCGGTGCGCGCTTTCGGCGATAGCAGCGCCGCCGCCGACCGGGTCGCGCATCATCTCGGCCGCGCGCTGCAATTGACGAATATTCTGCGCGATCTTGCCGAGGATGCCGAGCGCGGCCGGCTTTACTTGCCGCGCGAGCTGCTGGTCGGTGTCGGCATCATCGCGACCGAGCCTGCGGATGTGCTGCAGCATCCGAGCCTCGGCGCGGCGTGCGACGCCCTCGCCGATATCGCGGAAAAGCATTTTGCCGACGCACGCGCAGCCATGGCCCAGTGCGCGCGCCGCGCGATGCGCCCGGCGCGGGCGATGGGCGCGGTCTATCACGCGCAGCTCGTGCGGCTGCGCGCCCGCGGCTGGTCCCGTTTTGCCGAGCCGATCAGGCTTTCGAAGCCGGTGAAGCTCTGGCTCGCCCTGCGCTATGGCTTGATATGACAGCTCCCAGGCGCGTGCACGTCGTGGGCGCCGGTCTTGCCGGCTTGGCCGCGGCGCTGGCCTTGGCCGAGGC
>DATGLO010000059.1:0-2216 GCA_035294105.1 Allostellaceae bacterium | reverse complement strand
AGGGCGTTGAAGATCAGGAAAGCTGTGAGGCCGGCGCTTGCCGCCGCGGTTGGCGTGCCGTTGAGCGCGCCGAAGCCGACGATGGTGTAATTCTGTATCGCGCTGCCGGTCATCGTCAGGAACGCGAAGAACACGAAGCTGCGGAGGATCGGGCCGCTGGTTAAGAGGCGCCAGCGGCTCTCGCTCGGGAGCGCGGCGTCTTTCTCGCGCGTGTCTTCCTTGCGCTGCAGATGGCGATCGGAGAGCGCGTCCTTCTGCAACAACAGGACGATCGCGACCGCATAAGTCATCACCGCAACGGCGAGATAGCCGCTACGCCAGCCGAAGGCTGCTGCCATCGCCAACATGAACGTCGGCGCAACCGCCTGGCCCGCCATGCCGAGGAAGGTGTGGATGGAGTAGGCATGCGCCATGCGCGGTCCCGAAACGCCATGCGAGAGGATCGCGTAATCTGCGGGATGGTAGACGGTGTTGGCGATGCCCAGCACGGCATAGCCGAGGATCAGCGCCCAATAGGCCGGAATGAGGCCGACAATGGCGATAGCGGTCGCGCTCAAAGCGAGGCCGGCGATGAGCAGGGTGCTCGAGCCGAAGCGGTCGACGATGAAGCCGGTCGGCGTCTGGAGCGTCGCCGAGAAAAAGCCGAAAGCGGCCATGGCGAAGCCGAGCTGCTCGAAGCTCACGCCGTATTCGGCGCGCGCGTAAAGGAACAGCGGCGGCAGCATCAGAATGTAGACATGGCTCATGAAATGAGCCGCGCCGACCAGGCTGATCACCCGGATATCGCGCAGCTTGGTCGCCGGGGCGGCGACTTCGGTCATATCCGCCATTAACCGTTGCCCGATCGTTCTTTTTCCCCACGGTTTCCCTAGCACGGCAGTGGGGCGAAATCGAGCGCCCCTTGGGCGGAGGAGCTATGCGCCCTAGCATGCCAAGAATGACGAATGGCAATGGTTTGTTCGACCTTACGGGAAAAACCGCGCTGATCACCGGCTCCTCGCGCGGCATCGGCCGCGCGATCGCCGAGGGGATGGCGAGCGTCGGCGCCGCGGTGGTGATCTCGAGCCGCCACCAGGAGGCTTGCGATAGGGTTGCGGCTGCGATCCGCGCCGCCGGCGGAAAGGCTATCGGTGTGGCCTGTAACGTTGGCTCGGCGAAGCAACGCCACGAGCTGATAGAGCGCACACATGCTGCTTTTGGAAGCGTAAATATTCTGGTGAATAATGTTGGGGCCAATCCGGTCCTGGGACCCCTAAGCGAGCTCAACAACGACGCGTTCGACACAGTTATAAAAAACAACGTCAAAAGCGCGCTCTGGCTTTCGAATCTCGTGCTGCCCGAGATGGCGGCGCGCAAGGAGGGCGCGGTGATCTTCCTCTCGAGCATCGCGGCGCTGCGCGCCTCGGCCGGGATCAATGCCTACGGCGCGGCAAAGGCGGCGCTGATGCAATTGGCGCGCGGCCTTGCGGCGGAATGGGGGCCGAGCAATATCCGCGTCAATTGCATCGCGCCCGGCCTCATCAAGACCGATTTCGCACGCGCCCTCTGGGACGATCCGGAACGCGCGCGCCGCCGCATCGCCGCGACGCCGCTGGGACGCCTGGGCGAGCCGGAGGACGTTGCCGGCGTCGCCGTGCTCCTCGCCTCGAAGGCGGGCAGCTACATCACCGGTCAAACCATTGTCGTCGACGGCGGTGTTACCATCGCCGATTGACGCACCCGGTCGAAGCTTCCTTCTCGTGTTGAAGAGCGGGCGCGATGCCTTTAGCTTGCCGCTGCCATGGGAAAACTCTTCATCTGCCGCGCCGACGAAGTGGGCGGCGAATTCGCCACGCGCGCCGTCGTCGATAACAAGGCCTATGCCGTCTATAAGCTCGGCGACGAATACTTCGTCAGCAGGGATGAATGCACGCACGGGCCGGGCTCGCTCGGCGAAGGCACGATCATCGGCGAGGAGATCGAATGCCCTTTTCATCAGGGCCGGTTTTTCATCCGGACCGGCCAGCCCAGCTATCCCCCCTGCACCGAGCCCATAAAGATCTGGCCGGCGCATATCGAGGATGACCAAATCTGGATTGACCCGGATGCCTAAGCGCCGCATCGTTAGACGAAATTAGGCAATTTTCCACAGGTAAATCTCATGGCGACATCGCGCGAGGACAACAAGCTTTTGACCGAGGTCGGCCCGGGCACGCCGATGGGCGACCTGATGCGGC